>JARPAQ010000125.1 GCA_029460375.1 Nitrososphaerota archaeon
AGAAGATGACCTCTAGTCACGTGTTTTTGTTTATCGTTTTCTGACTGAACTATGTTGCTCTAAGACGTGTCTTGGTATGTGGGGGAGATTCTGCTCTATGTTTTGTAATGCGGGTTGTTTCGAGGGCTTGGGCTCTCGTGCATTTACTGCTCGCCTGAATTCAGAGACTACGTCACTGGGGGTATCTCTTCCTATCAACCTTTTCAACCTCTTTCTCTACAAGAATATCTGACATCTTCGAAGTAGATTAGGACTAGTGTGTACCAAGTGGTGAATACAATAATGATCCTTATTCGTTACGAAGAATGTGGAGATATACCTGCATATGTAGTCTGATTTATTAAGAATTTCGCACCTTCGGTAAATAATTGTTGCCCTTGAACCTTTTATGAAAAAGCCTTCACATCTGAATCTGGGTCGAGGGTTGAAAATATTCTTATTTCAGAATCAGCGCCAAGAACATCAATTTTGGCGATTTCTACCTTCGGCCCTTATTGCATCGAGGCTTTCATAAGTATTTCGGGGCGATGTGAGCTACTCAAGTTTAGAGATTACCGCGATTAACCCAGATAATGTGAGTAGAACCGATATCAAGTAGAAGACCGTCGCCACCTGAGTGATAAGCGGCGTTGTGGAGACAAACAATGCAAGCAGGATGCCTATGGCTACGAATACTACCCCTGCAAACCTTAGGAATATGTTCAACCTCGCTTCGGTTGACTCTTCACTGCTCAAATCATTTCACACGCTGAGACACAGGTTATTAATTCTTTCTAGAGGCTCTTCGCCGCCTCGAGCTTCTCAGGAAGATACTTGTCAACTATAGCAGTCAACCCGTACTTCGCGAATGCTTCCAGCTCACTCTTCCGCTTTATCTTCAAGAAGACGTCGAGCTCCTTTCGCCATATCCCTTTACGATACCTTGGATCCTTCTTCAACTCATGAAGCCGTTTGAAATCGTGGTCGGTAAGGGGGATGCTCGGCAGCTTATACCGCACTATATCCGAGCCCCAGACACCTATCCACTTCCCTGAAGGAACAGTCAGGTCGCGAAGATGAGCAGCATTAGCCGAGCCAGACACTATGACCATAGCAATATGCTCCCCATAGACATCACCATCAGTCAAGATATACACAGGAAGACCCAGCTCCCGATTAAGCCTCTTCAACATAAACCGCGTCGAACGCGGAGGCTGACCCGCAGTATCGATAATGATAGCCTTATACTTATCATGAACCTTCTCTTCAACAAACCTTGTGAACAACCCACCCTTCTCAACTGCTATAACCATCTCGGCCGAGGTTTCCACCAGCTCAGCGGTGCTTAGACTAGGTCCGATAAGGTAGCCGTCTGGGTGTGACGCTAGGTTAAGCTTCTTCCCCTCATATCCAGGAACGGTGTATTCGATAGTTACATCACCGAATATCGCTGATCTCTCTTCAGGATAGATAGAGAAGTTTTCACGTGGCCTTGAAAACCTTGCCTCTAGATCCGTTATTATATCGTCCGACTCCGGCTGATCTTTGAACTCTACGTTGTAAGCCTGAGCTGAATAGTATACGTCTCGAAGAGTGCTGGTCTTACCATTCTCCAAGAGCTTATCGACGAAGAACGCCAGCCAGACGAGGTGTGTGAACGGCCTGATATGCTTGATGTTCTGAGATGACCGAGTTACACTAGATTCCCCGAGTACATACTGCTTCAACACTTCATCATAGACCATATTCCTTACAGACCTGCGTGGAATAACCACGTCTGGGAAGACTCCCTCATTCATCTTGCGGTATATAGATTGGCCCAGCTCCTTCAGGAGCTTCTGGACATCTTCCTTCCTTGAGCTAGCCAAACTCCTCGAATGTTGTTTGCCTTTCAGCTTCACTCACCTTCTCCTTCTTCTTAACCACACTGGGAACCACTTCAACCTTCTCCTTTTCCACAACTTCACCCTTCTTCCTAAGTAGACCCTGATAATTCGGGAGTTCCTTTTCATCTGCAAGATCTGTTACAAACCGGGCTATCAGAGGAAAATACTTTTCATAGATACCCATCTTCCTCTGAACCATCGCTATAGAGCCTTTCCGTGAAAGGTAAATCTTCAGACGCCTTAACGCATCTCTTACAGCGTTCTTGAGCTCACGTTCAAGCTCCGGCCTATCGGCAAGGTACTCCTTACCCACCGTCTTGTACGGAATCTTGGTGGAGCATACGTGTGTTATGATACCTACGGGGGCTTCGGGCCTGACATTGTAATGCTTCCAATCTATATCTTGGCCGACTACCTTCCAAGAGATATCACTGCCTTCATCGTACAGTAGAGGTATCCTATTTGCAAACCTGTATAAAGTAATCCCCGAAGGCAGAACCTTACCTCCGTAAGCGACACTCACCTCGACGACAAACGGGAAGCCTGAATATGCTGAAGGAGGCCTTATAGAAGTGGCTACAAACTCGGGTTGAAGCTCCTTCTTGATCCCGGCTTCAAGTATCTCCTTTCCAAGAGGCGACAGACAGCTTGCGTCCGGCTTAAGAAAACCGTCGTAACGATGTAATGCATCTACAAGAGAGACTATCTGCCGATTAGTCAATGACTTGGGGTTTAATTCTTCCTTTAACCCTGCGAATTCAAGGAATCTTCTTGTAATATTATCACCCAGTCTGTGGAAGTTCTTGCACATAAACTTCGAGAGAGTATCCTCCTTTGCGTCCTGCAGAAGCCTACGTAAAGCCTCTACATCTGTCCCGTATGGATGAGGCTTTGTCACTTTAGGAGGAGCGGGCATAGCATTCGTCGCCCTCTCATAGAAGAACTGTCTTCCTAGAGCGTCGATTAACACTATGTTGGCGTACGGTGTAACGACTGCTGTCTGTTTAAAGTACTCTTGAATCTTGGATGAAGCTCGGAAAAAGTCTCCTTGCAAAGCCAGTTCTATAGATGTTCCTGTAACCCCTTCGGCGGGTATGGTCTCTTTACTCATGATGACCGGCGTATTATTGCGAATATCTATCCTCATCTCAAACTTGTAGGCCTTCCCTTCGCCGGTGGCGCTCACCACCTTTACAGGTCTGTTTGTAGTTATCTGCCCATATAGTATAGACATGGTGCCACCCATACCGAACATACCCCTAGCCTGCTTGAGCTTGAACTTACTCCCGAAGAAGACTCTCCCGAAGGCTTGAGGCACATACTTGGGATCAACACCCGGACCATTATCCTGAACCTTCAAGATATACGGCTTGGGATCAGGCCGCCCCTTATCAGGATCCATCGGCGTTATCCTGACGAATACTTCTGGAAGCACACCCATGAGCTCGCAGGCATCTAGAGAATTCTCGACGAGTTCTCTTGTAGCTGAGTATAGTGCGCGGGTCGGGTTGCTGAAGCCAGCTAGGTCTCTATTTCTATAGAAGAATTCGCTGGGTGAAATCTCCGTGAAAGTTACTTGTTTTCTTACCGTGTCCTTACTCCTCCCATAGTTTCAATCGATCGAGTTTCGCCTTGGTTCGAGCCTGTTGAAGCTTTTTGTAGACTGTTCGGTGGGCGCTTCCTGAAGCGAGCATCTTGACAGCGTCTCCTGCAGACTTTATTTCCTCACTGGTTCCTATTACAGCCGCTGTGTATCCGTATACGGATAGGTATCCTCCGCTCAACTCTTCTATGAGTTTCCTAGATTTGCCGTTGAGCCCTATTATTCGACCTCGTATCCGGGTTAAAGCACTTTTGGACTTACCCGCATAATCTCTTAAATCGATTACTTCTAGAATTATGTCGTCATCGAGTAGTTTGAATGCTCGTTCAGGTGAGAAGCCGCGTGATATGGCTGTAACTATGTTGATCGCCTTGAACGGCTCGGTTTTGCTGACATCGCCTTTGGTTGTTATGTTTACAATTCCTGTTTCGCTGTCGATAGTGAGGTTGACGAAGCATGTCTCTTCAACTTCGTTCTTGACGTTCCCTTCTTTACCCACTAGGACACCTATACGATCTTGAGGTATCCTGACTACCTGTTCAAAACTTATTTCCTTTCACCCGTTTCAGAGTCTCTTCAAGAGAGAGAACATCTACATTTCGTTTGCTGAAGAAACGGTTAATATTAGTTATGTCTCTTATGAGGAAATCTTCAGCGTTTGGGTGTGCAAGATCAACTGCTGCGCCGAAGTCGAATAGGATCAGTTGTTTTTGGTATTTGAATATGTTATATTCAGATAGATCCGCGTGGACCAGCCGTGCATTTCGATATAACTTGCGAACCATAGATAGCGTCTTGGTGTAATCTTGTTTGTTTACAGCGATTTCGCTGAGCAGCGGTGCGGACCTTCCTTCTTCACCTATGAACTTCATAACCAGCACATTCTTCTTCACGGTGTAAGGCTCAGGGCAAGGTACACCTGCGTTGTTTGCGGTCTTGAGGTTTCGGTACTCTTTTCTGGCCCAGAGGTTGACGAGGTTCTTGATACCTTTTTTGATCCTCTTGAACCTAGGGTCACCTATGATGTAGGGGAGGCGTCTTCTGAACTCTGCTGATACTGTTAGGTATATCTTGACTGCCACGTCTGAGCCGGTTTCCCGTACCCCCCAGTAGACCCGGGCTTCTTTGCCAGCGCTCACCACCCCATTGAGATACTTGAATATCTTTGAGTTCATCATACTGTGAAGGGTCATGAGAGTAGGTAGGTCGAAGACCTCTTCTAATACTTGGTAATCTTCTGAGCGTTTAACAAGCATCCGGCTTTCTCTATCGTATCGTCTGAGCCGTCTTAACGCCTTCTCTACAGCTTTGTTGTCTACTTCTCCCAAGTCGCTCATATGGTTGTCTTCACTGTCCAACTATCTTTGATTCAGCATCTGGATTTATCAGAGTTCAGGAGGTAGATATACATTTCAACTTTGGAATTTGTATATCAGCAGGAAAGATGTTGATCCCACCTTCTTCACAGCCAGCCTAGATGCTAAGTTGGCCTGCAGCGTCTGTTCCACTATACGTGTACCCGCCAGATTCGCAACCTGACTTTTGCGAATCATCTTTAAAGCCTCTTCTAAGTTCACGTTATCCTCGCCGAAGTAGTCTGATGATATGCGCATCTCCAACTTATTATCCTTCACAGTCTTTCCGAGCAGCTCCTCATCACAGATATTCACCATCAAAGTCCTATCCCGCTTTATCAGACGCGCTATATATCCACTGGCTGTCAAACAGACGCTCGCCACCTAATAGTTAGAGACCCATGTCTTTAACCGTATATCTTACGGGTTGTTTATTCAGGTTTTAAGCAAAATGTATAAGGATACTGAAAATATGCTGTGGCGTGATCGATTTGAATAGTCAGATAGCTGATCCTGGACTAGCAGAAGAAGGAGAGAAGTCATATAGATGGGCCTATGAGCATATGCCCGCTCTGACCCGAACCATAGGGAAGATTGTTGATCAGAAGCCGCTTCAAGGAAGAAAGGTAGGAGTCTGCCTTCACGTTACCAAGGAGACATCTGTGCTGGTTACAGGTCTTAAGATGCTTGGGGCTGATGTTTATCTGGCTGCTGCTAACCCTCTCTCCACGCAGGATGATATAGCGGCGTATCTTGCATCTCAAGGTGTGAATGTCTTCGCTTGGAGAGGTCAAACATCAGAGGAGTACCAAGAAAGTATAAGGAATATTTTACGAGGCAAACCTGACATAATCTTGGATGACGGTTCAGATACACATGCAACAGTTCACGAAGAACCTGAGTTCTCAGATCTCTCCATACTAGGAGGAACGGAGGAGACGACGACCGGCATAATCAGGTTGAAGGCTTTGGAGAAGACTGGGAAGATGCGTTACCCCATTATAGGGGTCAATAACGCATATACAAAGTTCCTGTTTGACAACCGGTATGGAACGGGGCAGAGCACTATAGACGGGATTCTACGGGCAACCAGCCTGCTGATAGCGGGTAAGAAGTTTGTTGTCTGCAGCTACGGTTGGGTCGGTAGAGGTATAGCTATGCGTGCTCGAGGGTTGGGTGCTCTGGTCATAGTTACTGAAGTGGATCCGTTCAGGGCTCTTGAAGCGAGGATGGATGGTTATGAAGTTTTGCCTATAGGTGAAGCTGCTAAGGTGGGTGATATCTTTGTCACGGCCACTGGTCAGTTTCATGTGATACGTCGGGAGCACTTTTCACTGATGAAGGATGGAGTAGTTCTAGCTAACGCGGGCCACTTTAACGTCGAGATAGATGTAGGCGCGCTTGAAGAGATGAAAATCAAGAAAGCCTCGGTTAGAAAGCATGTAGATGAATACACTCTGAAAGGAGGTAAGAAGATATATCTGATAGGTGAAGGGAGAATAGCGAATCTAGTAGCTGCAGAAGGGCATCCGCCTGAAGTTATGGCCCTATCCTTCTCCAACCAGCTTCTATCAGCGGTCTACTTGGCTCAGCACAGCGGTGAAATGGAGAAGAAAGTGAACGATGTCCCGCGCGAGATAGATAGGCAGGTGGCAGTAAACACGCTGGAAGCTATGGGTATAAAGATAGACACGCCCACCGAGGAGCAGGTCAAGTATAGTGAATCATGGAAAGTCTGAAAAAGTTCATATTTACCACCTGAATTGTGACGACATATTATTTCAGTAGATTCCAGTCGGTGTTTTGGGTTTGGGCTTACTAGTAAGCCCACACACACAAAAAAAACGTATTTAAAAGGGAGTTTCATATTAATTAATACCTAGTAAAACTAAAACAAAAGATGGCGTTAAGATTTAATAAATGGCAAAAAAAGGATATTTATCAAAACATAGAATTGTAAGGAATAAGATTAAAGAAGACATCATCTA
>JARPAQ010000126.1 GCA_029460375.1 Nitrososphaerota archaeon
AAGGTTCTTTGAACTTCTTGTATTAGTAGCCATCGTAGCTGCAATATACGCACCACCCATACAGTTAGCCATAGAAGCGCAGGTTGCTACGAGTGCAACTGTAAGCCCGTCGAACCACGGCTGGAGCGGGACTTCGCTATTCGCATCTTTGGCCAGGGACAGTGGTTATAGAGTCATCTTGGCGAACTACACTATTGAGAATCTAAGGAATGTCGAGGGAAGGGCACTTTACGTTCTTCTGGGTCCTGACCAACCTCTAACCAGTGATGAGGTTTCTGCCATCGGGTCGATGATGAAGTCAGGTGAGCTCTCGATACTTATGACGCAAGGGAATACGAGCAACAACCACTTCTTCAACAGCCTCTTCGGCTTCAACATAACTGGGAGCCCGATAATAGATCCCGATTCACCTTTTGAAGACGAGAGGGTTACGATGGCTAGAGTCACTCTAGACGGGGGGCATGATGTTCTGCTCAACATAGCGTCACCGATAATCAGAACAGGAGAAAGTGCAGAGGAGTTCTATGTCGAGCCTATAGGTTTCACAGGAGAAGAGTCTTATGATGCAGCTGACGAAACTAGGGGATCTAGGGTCGTAGCCGTTGCGATAAACTCTGAAGATAGGCTAAACGGAATTGTAATTTCAGACTCAGGTATATTCATAAACTCAGCCCTCAACTCGACAGAAACAACTGGTTCACATAGATTTGCAGAAGAATCTTTAGACCTATTGACTGAAGGTGACAAGCAGACTACAATCGTCATAGACGACGCACACTATGACAAGTTGGGTACTGGTCTTGAGATACCGTTCACCATTCCCCCTCTAGGTATGATGCTGGCCATCTTTATGATATCATTTCTCGAAACCTTCAACGAGACATATGATGCGTTCTTGGCGTCCACACCCTTCCCGATGCTACTGCTTATGGGTGGGCTTACACTAGTCGGAACTTACTTTGGGTTGAGGAGGTGGATGGGTAGGCAGCCGGTTGGAGTGGATACTCCTGATATGCCGGTTATAGAGTCGGAACGTCTTGTTGAAAGCACTTCAAGGGTTAAGATAGCGACTTTGAAGACGAGCGGCAGGTTCTACCTTGATACTTTGGTGCGGCTTTACTATGTATTGGATGAGCTGTTGAAACGTGAATTCGGTGTCGCGCTCGACAGTTTAGACGGTGAGGCGGCTAAGCGTATCACAGACAGAATAGGCAGCGAGAATTTTGAAAGGCTCACTAGAACTGCTAGGGATCTGGGCAAGATCAGAGACAAGGCGGAGGGGAGGAGGAGGTTCCTGTTCCCACCAGTCTTCAGCTGGGGCCGAAAGTTCAGCAGAATCACTGAGGACGCAGATCAAGTGTTAAAATCCATGGGAACATACCTAGTGGACGCAGAAGGTAAGGTGAAGGGGATTGAGTACAAGCTCAGAAAAAGATAACTCGAATAAGACGAGTACCATCTTCACAGGGATCCTTGAAGAGGTCCAGAAGGTCATAGTGGGACACGAAGAGGAGATACGTATGATATTCGCAAGCCTCCTAGCAGGGGGACACGTTATACTGGAGGGAGTCCCCGGTGTAGCCAAGACATCCATAGCTAAAGCCTTGGCCAACTCCATTAACCTTTCATTCAGCAGGATACAGTTTACGCCAGACCTCCTCCCAGCGGACATAATCGGAACCTACGTTTATGATCAGCAAGCAGGTGACTTCAAGCTGAGAAAAGGACCTATTTTCGCTAATATCGTGCTGACTGATGAAATAAACAGGGCAAGCCCGAAGACTCAGTCGGCGCTCTTGGAAGCGATGCAGGAGAAGCAGGTCACTATAGGGGGAAGTACGTTGAAGCTACCTAGCCCCTTTATGGTCATAGCGACCCAGAACCCGATAGAGTTTGAAGGTACATACCCGCTGCCGGAAGCACAGCTCGACAGGTTTCTCATGAAGATAGAGGTAGGCTACCCTACTCATGACGAGACCTTAAAGATTCTTACAAATCTTCAGCAGATTAGAGACTGGAAGATAAAGGCCACAACCACGGGGAAAGATATATTCGACATCTTTGAATACCTCTTAAAGGTTCATGTAGACGACACGGTGAAGAGCTACATCGTAGATATCACTGAAGAAACCAGAAATCATCAGCATGTCAGAATAGGGGGCAGCCCCAGAGCAGCAATAGCCCTCTTTATGTCTGCAAGCGCCTTAGCCCGTATGGAAGGACGGGAATACGTAATACCTGATGATGTAAAACGGGTATCAACGCATGTGCTGAACCACCGTATAATTCTGAACCCTGAAGCCGAGTTAGACGGAGTAAAGACCACCGACGTTATACAGGATACTATGACAAAGATCAAGCCACCTTAGTGTTTACTTATGTTCAAGATCACCCGGCGTGGGAGAATTCTTGTAGTTGTCGCCGCTATCTTTGTAGCCTTATCTCTATTCGTCGAGTCTGAAAACGCGCCTCTGCTAACCTTTACGGGGCTGGGTCTGTTTCTATATGTGTATGTTACCAAGCTGACGCTAGAGATACATACCAAGGTTGTAAGCCGCCTTAGATTCGACCGCATTTCAGCGTCAAGAGCGACTGAAGGAAAAGATCTAAATGTAGATGTTAAGGTCGAGAACCCGTCGTTTATGCAACTTCAGAGCGTCGAGGTGGTCGACTACTACCCGTCATCCTTCAAACTTACCGAAGGTTCCAACTCCGCTACTTTATCCATACCTGGGCACGGTGAAACCACACTGCGATACAAGGTTAGACCCACATCCGTAGGGAAGCAAACCTTCGATCACCTCCATATCCTTGTTAGGGATATAGGTGCTATATTCTACTACGAAACAGACATCTCTCTGACGACATCGATCAACGTTAGATCAGAGATACAGCGAATCCTGACCCCCCTAACAGCTACCGCCCTTTCCTCGTACTCCGGGACGCTGACA
Organism: Nitrososphaerota archaeon; assembly: GCA_029460375.1. Taxonomy (GTDB): domain Archaea; phylum Thermoproteota; class Nitrososphaeria; order Nitrososphaerales; family JACPRH01; genus JARPAQ01. The sequence continues at coordinate 2,952 of JARPAQ010000126.1, forward strand.
TCGAGAAAGAAGGGTGAGGGCTTTGAATTTGCGGATATACGGGAGTATACACCTTCAGATGAATACCGAAAGATAGAGTGGAAATCCACCGCAAGGCTCAACAGACTTATGGTGAGAGAAACCTTGGCTGAGACACACCTTCATGTTATGATTATTCTAGACGCATCGAAGAGTATGATATACGGTTTAAGAGGACAGACTAAACTTGACTACTCAGCACGGGCAGTAGCTACTCTCCTCAACTACCTAAGCCGGAGGGGGGACTTCACCGGGCTCACAATATACGATGGTCTGAATGTAAGCGTCAAGCCTCTTTCCAGAGGGCATCTACAATTATACAAGATGCTGGACGAGCTGAGTTCAATCAGCCCCATAAGTGAATCTAAAGAGGCGTTCCCTTCAGCCATTAGGAAAGCGGTTGTTGAGGGAGGTGTCCGGGGGCGCGGCCTATTCTTTGTCATATCGGATCTTGAAGGAGACCTGAGCATCATCATTGATCAGTTCAAGATGATGAAGGCGATGAGGCATGAAGTCGTCATAGTGTCGCCGTACAGCCCCCTCTTTGAGATAGGGGATCTTACAGGTGTCGATAAGATAGCGTACAGAATACACACCTCATACTCTTGGAACGAAAGGAAAGAGAGCGTAAGAGCCATCGAGAGGATGGGTATCCCGATATTTCACGTCGGCCCAAAAGACCTCATCCCCGGGCTTCTTACACAGGTGGAAGAGTTGAGGAGACGCGGAGGATCATAGACTTGGCTGGAGACTCGAGCTTCAAAATACTGATGACAAGGGAAGGTGCAACCTACCTAGCCCTGACGATCCCGACTCTGCTTATACAGGCGACATACTCATTCATCTTGTACAACACATTCAACCTAGGAATTCCTCCACCCTTCAATCTCGTAACGCAACCACTAGGTATAGCAGCGCTCCTCGTAGTTCTTGGCGCGATCATTACATTTAGACCTACACTCGTTATGCTCATCTTAGGACTCTCCTACTTCACTATTACACTCATACCCCAGACGCCTACACCTGATCCTCTCATCCTCCTTATACCACTA
>JARPAQ010000127.1 GCA_029460375.1 Nitrososphaerota archaeon
AGATAATCAAAGCAATACTAAAGGCCGATCGAAAGAAAGAAGCCCTTCGAACCTACCGGTTCTTTAAAGATATATTCCGGTCCTTGAAGGAGATGCACCGTGTCCTAGCAAATGGTTGCAAAGCGGTCATTATCATCGGGAACAACCACTATAAGCTGGATGGTGTGTATGTTGAGGTTAAGAACGATGAGATAATCAAGCAGATGGGCTTGATGATAGGGTTTAAAGAAGATCGAAAGATTGTTAGAGAGTTGGAGAAATCTATGTCAGGCTTGATTCGCTATGAGTCTATTGTTATTTTGCAGAAGTAGATTTTTCTAAAAAGTGTGTATTTATTAAACAGTTATTCAAATCTACTGTTTAATCCAACAAACTTCATAACTAAACTCCGAAAAAACATAGCGTTAATATAGCCCCCAGACATGCCTGGTAAAGACATGTCTGAAATTTTTAAACTAGAAACCAAGCAAACTATCATTTGTGACGATTGCTCTCATAACATTCCATCTGGCCCCGTCTGGTTCTGCCCCGACTGTCTAGCCAATCTATGTGACGAATGCAGCGACTACCACCACTGCAACATCTAGCCCCTACTCCCATTATAGCAACTCCCGCGGTTAGAGATGCTTATCTTCCTGAGTACTTTTCCAGGTTGCCTGACTTATAACTAGTGTCTTACCAATGCCTTTATTCCCAGATATCTTGCCGAGCCACCTAGAGCCTCTTCTATTCGAAGCAGACGGTTATACTTGGCAGTCCTCTCACTCCGGGCTGGCGCTCCTGTCTTTATCTGGCCGGTTCCTAAGGCTACTGACAGGTCAGCTATAGTGGTATCTTCAGTTTCACCAGATCTGTGGCTCACTACCACTCCATAGTTGTTTTTGAAGCATAGGTCTGCTGCTCTTCGAGCCTCAGTCAAAGTTCCTATCTGGTTCACCTTCAGGAGTAAGGCGTTCGCGGCGCCTAGGTTCATCCCTTCCTTCAGCCTCTCTACGTTAGTTACAAATATGTCGTCTCCAACTATCTGAATCCTGTCTCCAAGCTTCTTGGTCATAGACGCAAGCCCCTGAAAGTCTTCTTCGTGCAGCGGATCTTCGATAGACTTTATCGGATAATTCTCAACCAGCCCCATATAATAATCGATTAAACTATCCCTGCTAAGGCTCTTTCCATCAATCTGGTAGCTCATCTTCTCCTCATCGTAGAATTCGCTTGCAGCCGCATCTAACGCCAGCACGACATCATCTCCCAGTCTGTAGCCTGCCTGCTTAACTGCTTCTGATAGGGCGTCTAGTGCTTCTGCCACCGTCTTAGAGGGAGGTGCGAAGCCGCCTTCATCCCCTACATTTACAGCTGATCTTCCGTACTTATTTATCAGAACCTTCTTTAAGCTGTGGTAGACTTCGGAGCCTATTCTCAACGCTTCACTGAACCTATCCGCGCCCACGGGCAGCATCATGAACTCTTGGATGCTCAATTCGTTCCCAGCATGCTTTCCACCGTTTATTACATTCATCATTGGAACAGGCAATATTCGAGAGTCTTCGCCACCCAAATATTGAAAGAGCGGTTCACCCATCCCTTCAGCAGCGGCCTTGGCGGTGGCGAGTGATACTCCAAGTATCGAGTTCGCTCCTAGGTTTGACTTGTTATCGGTTCCATCCAAATCTATCATAAGCTCATCTATCGCCTCCTGTTCTCGAGCGTCGAGCCCAACTATCTTCGGCGCTATGACTTCAACGACGTTTCTAACAGCCTTCAAAACCCCTTTTCCCTGATATCTTGAATTATCACCGTCTCGAAGCTCCAAGACTTCGTGAGTACCTGTTGAAGCTCCGGAGGGTACAGCTGCTCGCCCTACACTACTTTCAGTAAAGACCTCAACCTCTACCGTAGGGTTCCCTCTGGAGTCAAGCACCTCTCTCGCAACTATCTTCTTTACCCGTAGATCTACATCAGAAGACATAGTAATCCGCCTCTATACCCCGCTAGTAGGATTTAAAGTAAACCTGCACATATACTGATGTGTAAGGTATGCCGATAAAAAATAGAAGAACCCTCCTATCCGGTCTCCCCGAGGAAGAGCACCGAGCCAGACGACTCGTACTCGACGCTATAGAGGCAGCAATATCTTCTGTCGACCCGCGTACACTTGTTCAGCACCACATGGAGGTTTTGAACGGTAAGCTCCTGATAGACAGGCACCGATATGATCTCAACAGCCTTGGACGTATCTTTGTGATAGGCGGCGGTAAGGCTTCTGGAGCTATGGCTGAGGCGATGAATCAAATTCTTGGAGACAGGATACATAGAGGCATTGTTAACGTACCGACAGGAACCGCTTCATCCTTTGAAGCAGGCAGAATTGAGTTGAATGAGGCTAGGCACCCAGTTCCAGACGATCAGGGTGTCGAGAGCGTCAAAAAGATGCTTAATCTTGTTGAAGATGTAGATGGAAGAGATCTTGTGATATGCCTTATCTCGGGTGGAGGTTCGGCACTCATTCCCATGCCTACTGAAGGTATCTCACTAGAAGATATGCAGCATGTTACCCAAAGTCTTCTAAGATCCGGGGCGCATATAGGAGAGTTGAACGCGGTACGAAAACACCTTTCGGGAATAAAGGGTGGGCAGCTCGCCAAGAAGCTATACCCAGCTGAGGTCCTGAGCTTGATAATATCGGATGTCGTAGGTGATTCTCTTGAAACAATCGCATCTGGACCTACTTCGCCCGACAGATCTACATATCAGGATGCTGTGCAGGTGCTTAAGAAGTATCGGCTCTGGCAAAAATCGCCGCCGCAAGTCAGACGTTTGCTTAGTAAAGGGATGGCTGGAGAGATAAGTGAGACTCCGAAACCCGGAGACCCTATATTCCAAAGGGTTCAGAACAAGATAATCGGCGGCGGAAGCATAGCTTGCAAAACTGCTGCGGAAAGTCTAAGCAGAGAAGGGTTGAACACCTTAGTTCTTCCTACATACCTAAAAGGTGAAGCAAGAGACGCAGGCATATCCCTCTCTATGATGGCTCTAGATGTGGAAACGTCAAACCGTCCTGTAAAGAAGCCTGCAGCCATCATAGTTGGCGGAGAGACTACTGTAGCTATGCGAGGAAACGGTGTGGGTGGGAGGAATCAGGAGGTCGCCCTCAGTTTCGCTTCGAAGATAGATGGGATGAAGGATGTAGTTTTCGCCTCTATAGATACCGATGGTCTGGACGGGAATTCAGATGCTGCAGGTGCGGTTGTTGACGGCACCACCATGAATAGGGCTCGTGAAAGAGGTCTTGATGCGTTGAAGTTTCTTGAGAGAAATGACTCTTACTCTTTCTTCTCGGAGGTGGGCGGCCGTATATTTACGGGTACTACCTTTACTAATGTGAATGACTTGGCGGTTATCGTTCTGATCTGATTTATCTGAGTAATATTCGCCGCATGAATACGAGGAATGGTATAACCTCGACCCTGCCTATGATCATCTCGAATCCCAGTATAATCTTCAATGGTGTAGGCAAGCCTATTTCGGTTATCCCTGTGCTCAGCCCAACCGTTGAAAAGGCGGCGGTAAGCTCGAATATGGAGTCCAGCATGTTGTAGCCGTAGAACGAGAAGAATATTGAGAATATGAATATCGAGAAGACCCCTAAACCTATGAGGAAGAATGCTGTCAGTACGTCCTTCTCAAAAAGAGCCTTGTCACCCATCTTCAGCGGTGTAATGGCCTTGGCAGGAAGTGAAGCCTTTCTGACAGCCCAAGGAACAGCCTTGGTTGTTATTAAGAATCTGACCATCTTTATCCCGCCTGCGGTTGAAAACGAGCCTCCTCCTATAAACATAATGAGTATCATCAGGCTCTTCAGCGGATTCGCGTTGTCGAAGCTGATAAATTGAAAGCCGGTGGTAGTTGCTGCGGATACCATGTGGAACGGAATATCTATCATAGCCTTGCCTGCTGATGAAAAGAGTAACCCGAACAGAGCCACGAGTAAGATAATGTATAACAGATAGAACTTGTACTCATAAGTAAAAATCTTCTTCACCTCACCCCCCCACAATTTGTCGTGAATAGAAAAGCTCGTGGCGCCGAATATCATCATAACTACGATTATACCCATGGTTACCGGCGTCATTATCAAACCTAGATCATTGACTGGTAAGAATCCAGCTGTAGAGATTCCGGTAAATACGAGGTTCACCGAGGTGAAGATATC
>JARPAQ010000128.1 GCA_029460375.1 Nitrososphaerota archaeon
AGGGTTTATGACAGTATTCCATGCTGAAGCATACCATACATCCACTTTGATATTCTCTGCACTTGTGGATCCGGCGTAAATTGCTAATTCTTCTGTGGTTTCATCGAAATCTGCGGATGTCCACTGAACCTCTAAGTCCAGTTCGTAATTATCCTCCTCCGCTACAATTGTGAGATATAACGCATCCACCCAAGCATATTCTCCTTGACCAGCGTCATTATTCTGAAATTGTATCTCTGTATTGTTTACATCACCTATTGCCCAAGAACCTCGTATAGAAGTGAGATTATATGTTTCAGTAAGTGGATTACCCGCAGACCCCCCTTCTGGCAACGGGTCAGGAGTCATCACAGTAAATGTTAGTCCAGCACTCGTCGAATTATAATACCATTGTAGGTCGCCACTTACGGTGCCATAATATGTTATATTAGCATAAACCTGCTTTATAGTCCAACCCATAAGGTCTGAGGTATTGTAACCCGTTGCATAGACATCATCGCCCTTTGCACAAGTATCGTAGACCTGGTCTGGAGCACCATCTATCTCCCCTGTTACGTCACATTGTTTACTTTCAAACGACTCTCAAGCAGCATACGCCAAGAACTACCGTTGGGTTGGATCACCCAGTTCTTATTCTGTCAGAGTGTCAAATACAGAGTCGGGTCCCCCCTGCTGTTTTGCGAAGTTCGAGTGGGTTCCTTTATCTGGAGTACCATCTTCGTCACTAATGCTGTTGTCAACAAAATCGTAGCCTCCCGGAGTCACTTCGATTTGTACTCGATAGACATAGTTACCATCCACCAATGCAGTATGAGGATTTTGGGTATCATCATCTGGGTCTAGATTCGCCATCACAATTGCAGTCGCAGGAGTGTCACCCTGCGCTCCACTCTGCACAGCCATCTGCTTGACACCATAAGGGTAAATGATAATATCATTGCTTACTGTCACTACCTCACCGTAGAATGAAGTGTAATCATTTATGTTCACTGTTGTACTTCCACCGGTCGACACAGCAGAGTAAAGCAGTGCTAAGACCAGCAAGAACGGCAAAAGCATTCTTGAGCCTCTCTTCCTCCTTCGGGTCATACAGCCAATATTCCCTCCTTCTTAAGACATAGATGACTCTCGCCTCTTTGCCGGTATCATTGGCATTGGCTTCATCATCAAGAAGAAGATTGTTCGTGTCTGGGTTAATAGGGTAGTGCGTACAAACCCGCGCATACTTCACTGTTTTCTTGAGGGTACAGATGTCCGAGACCAGATGACCACACCTTATCTGAACACCATCATAAGATAATTGACAAGGTTAATAGGTACGCACATTAATAGGGGAAAAAACCTTCACAAAAGGCAGAGGCTACATTGAAACCCATACAGATACGGCGACGTTTGGAATACAAGTGGGTAGCTCTCATAATCATCAACCTAGCCACCTTCGCCGTATCGTTCGACACAGGGCTGGTAACCCTGATACTTCCAAATATAGCCCGAGACTTCCGAGCCGACATAAACGTAGTCATATGGGTACCTATGGCAAAATTCATCATGATGGCAGCATTTATGCCAGTATTCGGCAAGTTATCAGACATCAAAGGAAGAAAACGATACTTCAACATAGGCATCATAATCTTCACCGTAAGCTCCCTGCTCACAGGCATAGCCTCCTCAATCTATGAAATGCCGTTCTACAGAGCCCTAACGGGAATAGGGTCAGCCATACTCATAGTGAACACAAGATCACTGATAGTCGACATCTTCCCCGCCAACGAACGAGGCAAAGCTCTAGGCTGGCACCTACTAACAGTATATCTTGGCCACACCCTTGGCCCAGCTCTAGGCGGTATCATAACCGTCTTCTTGGGTTGGCGCTTCCTGTTCTTTATGCTCATCCCAATCTCTCTCGCCACACTGATATTCTCACACATGAAGTTGAAAGAGAGCTCCAGAGTTCACGGCCCGAAGATGGATTGGCTCGGCTCACTCTTCTTGGCCTTAGCGCTTGGTCTGACGTTGATAGCGGTTACATTCGGGCCTCAACGAGAGTGGACACCCCTAGACATAGTGATAACAAACTTCTGGATACCTGTAGTCAATATCTTTGTAGAGACATTCTATTACATAGCGATACCGCTAGTGGAAACCCTTATTTTAGGACTGATATTTCTTGCACTATTCTTCATAACTCAGCTCAGAGTCAAGGAGCCAATACTGGACCTAAGGCTCTTCATCAAGAATAGACAATTCGCCTCGACCAATCTGGCGGTTTTCTTCGTCTATGTAGCCCACTTCAGCATATACGTCGTAGTGGCGTTCTACCTAGGGCTGGTTAAACTAATGGATCCCTTCTGGACCGGCATATTTCTAGCAGTCTTCCCCCTCGTCGCAGCCATAACCTCACCTTTCAGCGGATGGTTCTCCGACAGATATGACAGAAGAGAGGTGAGAATCTTAGCGACAGGCGTAATAGCGCTAGCGCTCTTTCTTCTATCCCAACTTTCTGCCGGCTCGTCCATCGAATTCCTACTAGCGTCACTGATTATCCTGGGAGTTGGTGTAGGTCTCTTCTCTCCCGCCAACACTACGGAATTGTTAACTTCGGTTTCAGCTCGAGAGAGGAGCTTGGCGAACGGCGTGCTGGGTATGATGAGGTATGCGGGTCAGACCTTGAGCTACGCAGTAAGTGCTTTGGTGATAGGGTTATACCTCCCTACACACATATTCATAGAAGGAGGACCAGTTTTCGTCGAACAATACATAACTGGGATAAGCCAGTCTCTTCTCCTATCCGCAGCGCTTGCTGGTGTAGCTATGGGAATAGCGCTGGTATTGAAGCCGAAAACCATCAGACGAACAGCCAATACAACAAATAAGCACTAAAAATCGTCTACTTGATCTACAAAACCTTGCATCTTCAGCTGCTCTGCTTCGGTTTAACCGGATGCCTTTCCCTTCTCCGCAGGCTCACCACCGCGACTCCCGCCATAACCACGGCTACAGCTATCGCGATAAACGTAACTTCATCGGCGAAAACAGCTCCCCCTTCTGAATCCCCTCCTTCACGCAGAGCAAATGCAGATACAGTTCCAGGAGTAGGCACAATTATCTCTCCTCCTCCTGAAGGTACGAAGAGCATCATCTCACCCATCGGATTCATACCTATCGCCACACCCGCAGCACCCAGCCCGCCGAAGGATATGCTTCTCAGAAGCTCACCCGTATCCTCATCCAACATATACAATGTCCCGATTCTATCCTGAGCATAGACTACACCTCCGCTTACTATGATACCAGCACCTTGGTACGGGTTCGGCATATCATACCGCCAATTGACCTGCCCACTAGCAGCATCTATCGCGTATAGTGTGGCGTTCTGAGGCCGCTCCACGGCAGGGCCAGCAACCCAGACCCTCTCACCCTTGTAGGCGTTTTCAACAGGTCTCCAGTAAAAGCACCGGTTCTGTGAAGCTACGAATATCGTGTTATGCGCGAAGGCGATTGGCGCCTCGATTCCACCATTGCCTCCGGGACAGGCGAGCTCCTCCTTCTGATTGCGAGTCATATCAGCATCGTTTCCCAGATTAGAGTTATGGTTGTTCAGGTGGGCACCGACCTTTACCGGAGGGATGACCAATTCACCTGTCTCAGCGTCAATTTCATAGACATACCCACTCTTGCTCCCTGTTACTACAACCTTCTTCTCTACACCATCGATCGTCACTTTGGCCAGAACTACGCTCCACCCAAAGCCATGCTGAAGCACATCATGCGGAGTCGTCTGATAATACCACTTCATCTCACCCGTCTCTATATCCAGAGCTACTATCGAGTTGGTATACAGGTTCGGACCCGGTGTCAACGAGGCGTCCATATGGCCTGCTAAGGTAAGACCGATTCCTGGGTAGCCTGTGGCTAAGAATACGGTCCCCGTCTCTTCGTCAATAGAACTTGAAACCCATACAGAGCCCCCCCAGATTTCGCCAGAAGTCCCCCAGTCTCCAGGGTAGGGATCCATATTCCCCTTATTCACATCCTTGAATCCTTCCCAACCATCCTTCGGCCCCTCCTCCTGAGGCGGGATTGAGAACCATCTCCACAGAAGCTCTCCAGTGTCTATATCATACGCAGCTACGAATCCTCTAGCGTAGAAGAGACCTGCTGCAACACTTACCACCGCTATCTTTCTACCGTCTTTCACATAGATTGATGGAGCTTCTTCTCCGAAGTACTTGCCTTTGTTCCCAGGTATATCTTTGCAGATGTCTGTTATTTCGACGACCACCTGGCCCGATGCTGCGTCAAAGCCGTATAGGGTGCAGTCGATAGTGAACTGATATATCAACCCGTCGTGGTAGGTTATCGCATGCTGCAGCCCGAAGTTGCCTATCCACGGCTTCTCGAGTGATTCTGTGACATTCACCTCATGACTCCACACTAGGTTGCCCGTACGAGAATTTATGGCGAATATTTTGTTATAAGAGGAGGAAAAATATACCATACCGCTTACAATCAAAGGATTAGTTTCAAGTCCCAAAGACGGTTGCAGAATATTTCTGTACGGATTCAACGGGAGCTGGTAGACCCACTTAAACTCCAGATCCTTCACGTTATCTCGGTTTATCACGGTCTGAGGGTTAAACCCTGTATGGTCATAATCATAACCTGTCGCCACCCAGTTACCAACTGAAGGCTGTTGACCAACCACCATAGTCGGAACGATAAATATGATGCCTGCCGTCAACATTATGAAGATAGTAAAAATGGTTAGAATCTTGCGCATACAAGTAACGTACCAGTTTCACCATTAATATAATGTTTACTACCTACAGGTTGACGGTTAACTATTATCAGGCTATTCCAACGGGTGGCTTCTGTTGTTTAGTTAAGGTTTCTGCTATTATGGTATCAAGTGATAGGTCTGGTCGCACCTTAAGCCGGTAGTTCTTCTACCTCTAGCTGGTGCTTCATTTCTTTCAGGGGTATTTTGATTCCGAGTTTCTCTGAGTATCCTTGCAGGACTTTAAGGGCTGCGAGTGCTGCGGCTTTCTCTTGTTCACGGGTGTCTGCTTTTACGGTTGACAGTTGGTTGACTGCCGGTATGAATTGTTCACGCATCTTTTCTATTGCCCATTCTGGTAGACGTTTTCTTGTGCTGTAGATATCTTCGATGTCGCCTGAATGTCCTGTGAAGAACCGTTTCCAATCGGGGTGTACTCCGGCTGCGAGTAGTGATGTGTTATAGTAGCTCTTTAAGACATAGGCTCTTGCTCCTATAACGCTGTGTGTTACTTTACGCAGAAGTTTCCGAAGTGTTTCAGCATCTATTTTTCCACGGTAGAGTGTTTTTATCAGGAGTGACTCTTTGCTCATCTGTTCTCCTTTATCCTGTCTGTTCCGAAGATATGCTTGATGGCTTGTCAGTCTGCTCAGCTAAACTTAATCATAAAGAACTTCTGAGAAGAATTGCAAGGTTAAGTTCAACTAACTGTATTCGTGCCTGATCACAATGCCAGAAATCTGGGATATGGGTAAAAAACCATCTATGCCCCGTCCCTTCCTCGACAGGATTCTGTTGCGTTATTTGTCATGACGGTTTTGTTTAATCTTTGGCTATTGATTGTGGTAATACATAGACTATTGTTAACTTATCTGCACTATTTTATCTTATTAACTCGTCAAGCAGTGTCTTTCTTGCGGTAAACCAGGGGGGATAGACCCTAAAGACCGGCTCCAACGGTACTGCTATCCCTGTTACCAAAAGAAAATACACTGTTAACAGTTAAAACAAACACTCATAGAACACCCCATAATCTCCAAAACAACACTGTATAACCCTCATAGCGAACAGTGTAGGAACAGGGTACGAACGGGTTCTATCCCGTTCATATTTGATTATTCTTGAAAAACGCTAGATCGTGCCTAATTTCAGGTTTTCTAAAAAAAAGGAAAATGAACGGGATAACGATGTTTTTTACAGGGTTCTAACAGGGTTCGTTACAGTGTTGTTACACTGTTCCTATCACTGTTCTAAGGGGGGTTCAACACTGTTCTCTAAAACCGTTTAATTATTAGAGAGTTCAAAATATGCCTATGGATAGCACAGTAGATGGAGTATCTCAAGAAATTATTAACCTCAGTAAACAAAGAGGAAAACCCCCATTACTTATGTCAGACTTATTCGAATCCACTTCTAGCAACGAAAAACCTATGGGTCATAGCGGGCCGATTCCAGGTAAATATTCCCTTTAGGATTCTTATCTGAACGCTGGCTTCATCGATGTGAAGCTGAAATTCCTATTAATCTAGGAAGGA
>JARPAQ010000129.1 GCA_029460375.1 Nitrososphaerota archaeon
CTTCCTCTAAGTATGACTGGTATTGCTTTTCTCTGTATGGGTGTAGGTTCACTCCAACCTATCTTCTCTATGTAATTGGCTATATGTGACTCTATCTGTTGAAACTTCATGTCTTCTCTTTCTCTAAATCACTTGTCATGCTGTTTCTAGTTTTCAAGTTAGATATAATTTTCCTCTGACTGTTTCTGCGTGTATCTGTAGCCTAGGATGAGCCCGACCAGCAGCCCGCCTGCGTGAGCGTAGACATTCACGTTCACACCGATATTCAGCATCAGAAAATAGAGAGTGTATACTAACGCCATAAGTATCGACTGTGCATCCAACCTCTCCGAATAGATAGTAACTGCACCGAAAATTCCGAATATGGCTCCCGACGCTCCGGCAGAAACAGTGTTCAGACCCGTAAAGAGGCTTAGGAGGCTGCCGAAGAGACCTGACGAGAGGTATATGATGAGGTACTGCCGCCGCCCGAACAGAACTTCTGCTCCTATACCGAATATCATTAAGAACAACATATTCCCTAGAAGATGTATCAAATTTACATGAACAAATATCGATGTAAACATCTGCCAAACATATCCCTGTAAAACAAGATAGTTGACCTGACCAACCAAGATCAAGACTTCGTGACTGGTCTGAATATAGCTATTACTTGCTATAGATGTCCCCACATAGATCAGTATGTTGGTGATCAGAAGGATCCTTGTAATTGAGGCTCCCGCTCCGAAGCGATACATCTTAGATACTTATCACAAAGTCTAATGAGCGCTCTTCCTTACTCTACGGTGCAGATTAAACTCATAGACAAGAATAAGCGTAACAGTCACTACGAAGAGTAGGATCATAATGCTGTCCAAGCTTCCGTAGAACTCTGGTATGCTCACTTCGAATCCACCTTCTTATTCTGTAGATAAAGGTCGTCATAACGGTGTCCATAAATCTTTTGCATCTACTTCCTCTCCAAATGATTGGGTCTTCCGTTATACACCACATCTTCAGGTAGCTTCTTCTCCCACTTTGCGAGAAACTCTAGATCTTCATTCTGTTTCCTTAGATCGTCAGGCAACATTACAGGTATCTCGTCTATTATAGGGTAAAACCTGTTACACTCAGAGCAGAGGAGAACCCCTTCTGCAACTTCATCATCCTTAGAATTCAATTCTATGAGATCCAACGGGTAATGCTTATCGATAGGGCACGCAAGTATATCAAGAAGACTCCTCTTCAAACCACTTCAGACCCATCTTAATTTAAGAGGAATAAAAAGGCTTACTCTGAAACAAGTGTAAGATACCCCTACTATGTCCACCCTTTCTGAGAGGCATCCCAAAAGGCTTTCCAGTATAGATCCTCCTGTGGAAGAATAAGAGGCTTCTTTACTCCTTCCTCGATATAATAGAGTCCCTTCTCAGCGGGAATTACCTCGCCGATGATCGCTGAAGTGATGCCTTTAGATTTCAAAGCATCAACTACATCTGTTTCCTTTTCAGGTCTCACCGTAATAATCATAGTTCCACTACTTAGAGTTGAATAGGGATCTAAACCAAAAAAGGAGCAGATCTTTTCAGCCTCTTTGGAAAGAGGTACGAATTTTTTCTCTATACGAAGACCTTTCGAAGAGGCAGATGCAAGTTCAGCCAGCCCCCCGTACACCCCTCCTTCTGTAGCGTCATGCATAGCTGTTACCCCATTATCTCTAACTCCTACGGAGGAGGCGATTAGAGCATCTTCTACAGCGCTACATTGACGAAATGTTCTTTGAGCTTTGGCCAGAAAGGTTTTTCCAAATTTTTCTTTAAGGGTGTTTGGAAAGGACTTTGCAAGTACAGCTGTAGCCTCTATTGCGATTCCCTTGGTTATGATAACGCTGTCTCCGATTCTAGCCATGCTTGCATCAATATAATGATCCTCTTCACCGACACCTATTATGGTACCTGCTCCAATTATGCTGTAACCGCATCCAGGATATCTTCCTGTGTGCCCTGATACAACTGAAACACCTAGTTTTTCGAATTCTTTGATCAAGGCTTCCCAATATATCTTAAACTCTTCATCTTTTATTGTGGGTGGAAGGTTGAAGTCTAATGAGGCGTAGGCTGGGGGGAGACCACTTGTAGCTATGTCATTAGCCAGTAAGTGTGCGGATAGCCAACCTGAGTCCTTTAATCCGAGAGCTGGGATGATTGATAGAGGATCTGTTGAAAAAACCATTATCTTGTCTTCGTATATCTTTATTGCTCCAACATCAACTCCGTGTTTTGGGCGGCTAAGGATTTCTGGTCGAAAGGCTCCTAGTTTGGAGAGAATTACTTTCTCAAGAAATGTTCTGTTTACTTTTCCAATCTGGTGCGTAGGCTTCATTCGTCTTGAAATCTTCTTGTTACCATACAAATAGTTCAATAGGGTACAGTGAGTTTGCTACTGATATATCTTGAGTATGTTTCTCTTTATCAGACCATAAATCAAAATTCCGCTGATAATGAATTCCACCGACAAGTAGCTGCCATTATATATCGCTGAATATAGTGCGGGATGTAATCCTTCAGGAGCAAAAGATGCGAAGAAGATAATTCCAGAAAGAAAATGAGAAATGAATCTGCCGGCAACGGCTACTCCAACTCCTAACATAGGAAGGTTTCTGAATAAGCCTGCTAAACCTAGAGCTCCGAATGCTAGCGGAAAATCTAACAGCACTTGTGCGGGATGGTAAACGAAGGGCTCCTCTATAAGCACAACTAGCCCAAAGATCCCCCCTGCTAGCATCCCGAGTTTAGGTCCCCGTCTAAGAGAGAATAATATAACTGGAATCATTGCTCCTAAAGTTACAGAGCCACCTTGAGGCAAAGTTAGGAGTTTTATAAGATGAAGCGCACCGGAAAGCGCGATCATTATTATCATTTCTGCAAGAATCTTCGTTGATAGGTAGGGCTGGGAATTATCAGACGCTAAGAGTTCTCTTACTCCTCCACTCATTATCTTTATCGTCTCGCCGAGAACGTATTTGGAATTATTTATAAACGTATTAATAAGTCACTTATAAAGGAACTTGATATGCATCCACCGGCCGAACTTATGACTAAGCACCTCCTCCCAGCACTGAGGGGATTAGTAACTCATAAGCTCCGTGAGATTGACTACAGTCAAAGTAAAATTGCGGCTATGTTAGGCATCACCCAAGCCTCAGTCAGTCTATACCTGACTCAAGACCCCTCATTCTACAGAAAGAAGATGCGGGAAATCGGTGTCGAAGACTCTAACACCGACCGTTACGTAGAGATGCTCTTTGAAGACCTGATAAGAGGCCGAGTAGAAGCCATATACACCATATCCTCTATCTGGCGTAACCTCCTTGCAAGCGGTCTCCTCTGCCCTACTCATAAGAAGGAAGCATCTATATTGGAAGATTGCGATGTCTGTATGAGGCTGTTCGGCCCGGTTCAGACTGATCTTCAGAAGGATGAAGTTCTACGTGAAGTCAAACGGGCTGCAAGGATAGTGGAAGAATCACCTTGCTTCCCGTACGTTATGCCTGAGGTCTCGGTCAACATAGTTATGGCAGTACAAGGTGGAAAGACAGAGGCCGATGTAGCCGCATTCCCTGGGAGAATAGTGACGATACACGGACGAGCTAAGCATATCTCATCGGCAGAATTCAATGCCTCCCGCCACATGGCCCGGATGCTCCTGACCGCCATGCAGCGTAACCCAGAGCTCAGGGCCGCTATCAACATCAAGTATGACGATAAAGTTGAAGATATTCTGTCCAGTATGAATCTAAGTTTCACCCGTATTTCAAGCGAAGATCATAGAGCAAGCTTAGAAGGAGACGTTATCGTCTCAGCCTTCAAGGCGAAACTGAACTCCAACAAGGTGGCAATTCCTCCCCTAGTTGTGGATGAAGGTGGAGAGGGCTTGGAGCCTATAACCTACATATTCGGAAGAAACGCAACCGAAGCCGCACAACAAGCCCTAGAAATAGCTAAAAGATACGTGACATAATTCTCATTTATACTTCTAACAGTCTGAGAGATAGATTTTAAACTAGAGCTTTATTGAGCTACTTCACGCAGCCGGGGTAGCTCAGCCTGGTTAGAGCGCCAGCCTCCACAAACAGGGCGTTACTCATAATCTGGAGGCCGCGGGTTCGAAACCCGCCCCCGGCACTCTTTTTGATGAGTCAAGTCTGTGGAGATGTTTATCCTTGCTGTTCGTTCTCCCACGGGAAGACTATCCATTCGCTGACGTTTCTTACAAAGTAGTTGGGGGTGATGCTGCTCCACGGTTTTACGAAGAGCGCTGCGGTTTCTATTTTTTCAGGGTCTTGAGGTCTGAGCCATTCTAGTATGGTTCTCATAGTGTCGCCTGAGTCTACTATATCGTCAACAACGAGAATCCGCCTGTCTTTCACCTCTTCACTCAGTGTTGACAGTATCTTCGGCTTCTCACGTGTGTATGCTCTTATGTAGCTCTTGATATTGACAAAATCTATCCTGATTCTCAGTCTATTAGCTATAAGCAGAGCAGCCGGTATCCCTCCTCTAGCAATTCCTATAACAAGATCATAACTTATCTCTGCCGCTCTGATCTTTGACACAAGGTGCTCCGCCGACCTCCCGAATTCAGACCAGCTTATAGCCTTCTTCTCCATTACTACAATCTATCCCACATACTAATTTAACTCTGTTCTGTAAATAAGAACCAGAAACAGACCTCTTTTAAGCTCCCGAGACCCATTTAAAGTGGTGAAGGATATCTGAGCAGCAGTAACATCGAGGAGATTCTAACCAGATCCAAGACCATAGCCATAGTCGGTCTTTCAAGAAATCCAGAAAAAGATAGCAACAGAGTCGCTAGATACCTACAGTCAAAAGGCTACCGGATTGTACCGGTCAACCCGTCTGCAGATGAAATTCTCAGTGAGAAGAGCTATACCACTCTCCTTGACCTTCCGGAAGATCTAAAATCCTCAATAGATGTGGTGGATATCTTTAGGCCGTCCGAGGATATTCCTCCCATCGTGGATCAGGCTGTTTCTTTGAAGAAGCATTTCGGTAAGCCTGATACTGTCTGGATGCAGCTGGGGATAGTGAATGAAGATGCTGCTAGACAGGCTCGTGATGCAGGTATAGAAGTTGTTATGGATAGGTGTATGATGATAGAGCATAGACGCCTACTCCATAATAGTTTATAGGTATGTTAGTCCTTCAGGACAGACGGTGGGACAGTCGTTGAGTAAACTTCTGATACGGATAATCTCTCTCATCATTCTATTACTCCTACTGGTTTCGACCTTCTCCATACTCCTCTTCTAACAACATACAGACAAAAGACACCTACTTCAACCAAATTCAAAAGAAGAGAAGCCTCCAATACACCTTTAAATTATCCGCCTTAACACAAGGACTAGCTGTTGACCTTCCTAAACACTATGAAACGTCTCTCTTCAACCAAGCCTCAAGGTCCAAGTAGAACCTTCACAGAACTACAGGTGATCAGGGCCATACAGATACTGGGTGAAAGAAAGGTTCTGGGTCGAACACTGCTCTCAAGACTTCTGAAGACTGGTCCAGGCGCCGTAAGAACTCTGATAAACGATCTTGAGAAGCACAAAATAATCGTTGTAGAGAGATCTGGCTGCAGATTAACTGAGAAGGGTCTAAATATCTACGGACAGATTATTGAAAGGATTCCTCTGCTCTCACAGGTTGATGCAGGTAGGCTTTCTGTTGCTAAATTTGATGCCGCCGCTCTTGTGAAAGATGCTTCCAATATAATACGCCGTGGAATCGAGCAGAGAGATGCTGCTATCAGAGTTGGTGCTAAGGGGGCTACTACCTTAGTATATGAAGACGGTAGGTTCGAAATACCGATGGGAAGTAAAGATTGTGCTCAAGACTTCTCAGGAGATGTCTGGAGTAGGCTTGAGGATATGTTTCACCCTGAACAGGGTGATGTTATAATCGTTAGCAGCGCTGATGATGTGGATATTGCTATATACGGATCTTTAGCTGGCGCAATAACTCTGCTGGAGGAATCTGAGAGAGAGGAGTAGATATTTGCCTGAGAAACCCAGTCTCCCTAACCGTGGTTTGGTCATAGTCTATACAGGTGGAGGAAAAGGTAAGACAACTGCGGCTCTCGGTCTTGCTGTTCGGGCCATCGGGTATGGTTGGAAGGTGTGTATGGTTCAGTTCATCAAGGGTTCTTGGCGATACGGTGAGCTAGAAGGTGTCAAGCGTTTAGCACCTAACTTTGAACTCGTAGTGGCTGGTGAAGGGTTTGTAGGCATACTTGATGATAAGAAACCGTTCAGTGTGCATAAGCGTGCTGCGGAGCGGGCGTTGGAGATAAGCAGGGAGAAGATAATATCGGGCGATTATCAGGTTGTGATTCTTGACGAGATCAACTATGCTTTAGATCTTAAGCTGATACGGCTCAAGGACATTATAGATATCATACACACTCGTCCTCGACAAATGACATTGATACTTACGGGAAACAAGGCGCATAAACGAGTCATTGAGGCAGCAGATATGGTGACAGAGATGAAAGCTATCAAACACCCCTACCAAAAAGGCATACCAGCCTTTAGAGGGATAGATTTCTAAGCCTGCTTCGAAAGAGACTCTATACGCGTCTTATACTTCTCCTTGTATGATGCTAGGCAGGTCTTGCAGCAGAAGTATCTTTCACCCTGACCGACTCTTAGCTTGAAAGGTTTCCCAGTAACCTCGCCTTTACAGTAATCACAAGTCAGAGATATTCCTAGATCACTCTTTATGACTATACCTTGCTCGTCCTTCGTTGTCTTGGTGATTATCTGGCTTGAAACAACCTGCATATTCCCGAACTCTCTGGTTCTATACGATATGAAGTCTTGAAGCTCTCTAGCGTCGTTCAACACCAGCCTCAACAAGAGGTTACTTTCACCTGTGGTCAAGAATACACTCCTAACCTCTTCCAACTCCGCAAGTTTGGAGGCC
>JARPAQ010000014.1 GCA_029460375.1 Nitrososphaerota archaeon
AGAGTGACGATTCAGGGTGATAGTGACGAATATCTCAACGACATGCGGCTTGAATACTTCGGAGAGCAGGTCCCTCCAAACTTCTCATGTTGTTTTTGGATCCTAGATCCTCATCTTGCTGAAAATTCCCGTGATTCATTCTTCATGACCACAGAGGAGAAGGTGGCAGCTTTCAAACCTGAGATTGAACTGGTTCGTGGGCTGAATAACAAGACATATGAAGCGTACAGACTTACGTTTGATCAGATAAACGATTGGGGCGACAGTAGTTGTTGCAACATTACGGTATGGTATGAGAAGGAGACCTTGATCAAAGTCAAGCAGCTACAATGGCTTGAAGATATGAACGTGACGCTTCAACAGATAATTGAGGACAGCAACATCCAAGGGTTAGCCGCCGCCTCCACCAACACAACCTCAACACCTGCGAAGACGGTGACCACCACCATATTTGTCACACCTCCTCAGACCATCGTCACAACAACGACAACAATCACAGAAACTACAACCGTCACAGGATCCAAAACCGTTGAGACGACCACAGTAACAGAGACCAGAAACACCTCAGACAACACTGCGGCTATCCCGATCTCCGCAGGAATATTATTGGCAGGAGCCGTAATCTCCATCACACTTCTGAAGAGAAGAGTTGGACCCAGTTAGACACCAAACCGCTTATCGTTCATCGTACTGGTCACTATGGCTAGCCTACGCTGAAGATTTGATGCAGAGACAGACACGTAAAATAAGAATCGATAGCACATTAGGTCATGACAAATAACGCAACAGTACCGCTAACGGAAATACTTATATACGCATTTAGGCTCGCCTAATTAGGAGCGCCTAACTAACCAAGTGAGAATATATTGGCGATAGAGACACTAATCAACTCAGCAGCCCCTCTGTTGATAACATTCAGAGAAGCGCTAGAAGCAGCCCTCATAATAGCTATACTGGCAGCATACCTGAAGAAAATAGGTCGAGAAGACCTGAACAGATACCTCCTGATAGGAGTATTCGCAGCAGTAATCGCAAGCATTATCACAGGAGGAGTGGCAGCATACATATACGGCGGTCTTTCAGGCGTCTCAGAAAAGCTATTCGAAGGCTCAGCGTCCATCTTGGCGACAATCGTCTTGACGTACATGATATTCTGGATGGCTGGAAACGCTCGAAGAATACGCGGAGAGCTCGAAGAGAAAGTTCACACCACAGTTACACGGGGACACGTCTACGGTATAGCCATACTGGCCTTCATAGCCGTCGCGAGAGAAGGGCTTGAAACAGTCCTCTTCCTCACAGCCTTCGCGGTGCAGGACTTCGCCGCCACCTTGGTAGGTCTGATAATCGGTGTGACAGTGGTGGTGGGACTTTCATTTCTGATGATGAAGGGCGCGTATAGATTAGATATTCAGAAGTTCTTCAAGTACACAAGCGTTATCCTCCTAGTGTTCGCTGCTGGGCTGTTCGGCTACGGTGTCCACGAGCTTATCGAAGCTGCTGAAGGCTCGGGGGTTGAAATCGGCCCTCTGGCTGCTCCTGCTTTTGATATCAACCCGTCAGATCAGGAGAACATCTTTCACGAGAAGGGGGTTATAGGCTCGATTCTGAAGGCTCTGGTCGGGTATGACGGCAACCCTGAATGGCTCCGCGTAATAGTGTACCTCGGCTACTGGGTGGTCATCGGGGGTTACTTGATCCGTTCTTACGGCATATTCGGGGCGAGGCAGTCTGCTCAGCCTGAAAGGACAGATGAGAACAGAGCCGAAGTGACAACGCAGACCTAAACCTCTTATATAGTTACGTAACGGTAAAGTATTCAGCCATGGAGTTCTCCGGATGCAATGTTCTGTACACAGAACCCGTAGGTTCTGAACATACGGAGGAATACCTAGAAGCGGTATGGATGCTTGAAGATACGGGTGAATCCCCAGTCAAGATATCGACCATATCGCAAAAACTGAACATCGCTCCCCCAAGCGCGGTACAGATGCTGAAAAGGCTGGAGACGGAGGGCTACTTGAAGTACAAGTCACGAGAAGGGGTAACCTTGACATCGAAGGGTAGCAGAATCGGGCGACACATGGTCAGAAATGGGCTGCTCATCGAGAAGCTCATGGTCGATTCACTCGGCATCGAAATAGACCCAAAAGTAGCGTGTGGGATAGAGCACCACATGACAAAAGAGTTTGCAGACGCTCTATGTACCCTGCTGAAGCATCCTCGAAGATGCCCTCACGGAAACCAGATACCTAAAGGCAGATGTTGCACCAAGTCGGGATAAAAGCCCCGAGTGGGCTAATGACCTAAGAGTCTAGAGCCCCTTTTTGAATTTGCGGATCCCTATTTTTATATCTAATTCGGCTTTTTTCTCTTTTTATGCTGCAATTGCAGGTATAGTATTTCTTTTAACAGGATTCTTGGTGTATTTCATCTACCAGAGCGAGCTGAGTTTTGTAAACACCCTTCTTAATACCTAAAAAGAGCTGATAATGAACGAAAGTATTAAATGATTAATACCAAGTTTGGTCTAATGAGAAGAATTTTTTGAAAGCCATTGAATATAGAAAACATGGGGCGCCAGATGTCCTTGAATTAAATGAAGTTGAAAAGCCCACGATAAAGGATAATGAAGTACTTGTGAAGGTTTATGCGTCTTCAGTTAATCCAGTTGACGTGCTTATGCGAAGTAGTCGAGTGTTGTCTTTTCTTGTGAGTCGAGGAACAAAGATTACGGGATCTGATCTATCCGGGAAGATCGAATCCGTGGGGAGAGATGTGAAATCATTAAAAAAAGATGATGAGGTGTATGGTTTTGGGCAGGGTGGCGCCACTGCAGAGTATGTAGCTATATCTGAAAAGAAGGTGGCGATAAAACCTGCCAATATGACATTTGAACAAGCTGCAGCAGTACCTTTGACGGCACTTACAGCTTTGCAAGCACTTAGAGATAAAGGGAAGATTCGTCCTAGTCTAAATGTTCTAATAATTGGATCTTCAGGCGTGGTTGGAACTTTTGCTGTTCAGATAGCGAAATCCTTTGGGGCCGAGGTTACATGAGTAAGTAGTACAAAGAATC
>JARPAQ010000130.1 GCA_029460375.1 Nitrososphaerota archaeon
AGCTCCCCCAGCCCTTACCACGCCCACTCCCCCCTCCTGTAGCAAGCCCTCGGCTAGTGCGTCCAGGGTAAAAGTGGAAGAAGGGTGTCATTTCTATTGGATCTACACCTGACATTGATATTTCTCCATACTTAGAAGCATACAGTATATCATCGATATTTTCACGTGTCTGGCAGAATCCTTGGACTCCTTGAGGGATAAGGCAGCGCCTAGCGCAGAGGTTACACCTTATTTTTTCTCCTTTCTTCCTCCAGAGTAGAGCTTCTTGCATATCTTCATGTAGACAAGTATTAGATCTACGATAAAACCCTTTTTAATCTTGAGTAGCTGAATTATTGTCTTCAGTTTTATTCGGTAATGTCTTTATTTCAAACTCAAAGGCAGATGTATTTTTCGCTATGATGCCTAAAACCTCCGCAAGCATATTGCCCAAATATGTTTCATCTGCCCAAGATAACATAGGTTTGAAGACGACCTTAAAACAGACAACCTCCTTGCTCAAGATAACCGCCGAACATGACATCCTTCCGATTCATATAACCTTTAAGACTCCTAGTCACAGTGGTACAGAAGACTTTGAAGATAGCTCTAGATGTAGACAGTGTACTCGCAGATGTTATAGTCACTTGGCTTAAAGTGTACCAACAGCTCCATAGTAAACACTTGAAGAAGGCTGACGTAAATACTTGGGACTTCTGGAAGAGGCTGAATCTGAGTAGACAACAATTCGAAGATATATTCACAGAAGCTTGGAACAAGTGGGAGCAGATACCTCCTACCGAAGAAGATCTCGCTGGAAAAGTAGAGAAACTCAGAGCATTAGGAATAGTAGATATAGTTACAGGTAGAAGCAGAGAAACCATTCCATATGTCAAAGAGTGGTTGAATCAACATAACATAGGGTACGAAAAATTTGTACGTGTCCCGCTAAACTCATTCAAAGGCCACTTAGCATACGAGGTATTCATTGATGACTCACCTCATAATGTTATAGACGCGGCGGGAAAGAACAGATACTCTATCCTATATGATCAGCCTTGGAACCAAGACGTATCTTTACATCCAAATATTTTCAGGGTTAGGAACCTAAGCGAAGCAGTACAGGTAATAAAGAGTCTTAGATTTTAGACAGAATAAAGGCCCCGATATTTAACCAAAATATCTTTATGTCAAGCCTACAATTCAGAATGCTCAAGGATACACTTGACCTCTTTAACGCTGTATGATGGAGTGGATCAGATTGGTGGAAATAAGTTCCTGATACAAGATAAAGGAACAAAGGTCTTCCTTGACTTTGGTATGGCTTTTGGCTCAAGAAACAAATTCTACGCTCCCCCATTCTTATCACCAAGAAGTTCAGACGGATTGCTAGAGCTCGGAATACTTCCAAAACTAGACGGCATCTACAAGTTTGACAACTCAGAGAAGAATATTGATGCTATCTTACTCTCACATGTTCATCTAGATCACTCAGGATACCTATCTTTCTTGAAGCGAGACATACCGGTATACTGCGGAGAAACTACAGCCCAAATCCTCAAAACTCTAAGCGAGATAAGGACCACTAGCTTAGAACAGGACTTCAGCGGCATAGAGTTCAAGACCTTCAGAACTGGAGATAAGATAAAGATAGATTCGATGGAGATAGAACCAGTTCACGTTGACCATTCAGTAGCAGGAGCATATGGCTTCATAATTCAAACATCTGGAGGTTCGTTAGCATATACGGGAGACTTTCGAATGCACGGTTCGAAGAAGAGTCTGACTGAAGATTTCAAGGAGAGGGCTGTTGAATCACAGCCTGACCTTGTTCTCTGTGAATGTACTAACCTTATGGGTGCAACTGTATCTTCAGAGGTTGAAGTGATTTCGAAGCTCTCTAATATAGTAGAGAACACTTCTGGACTTGTTTTGGTAGACTTTTCTCAAACGGATATAGATCGTTTAAGATCCTTCCTTCAGGCTGCTTCTAAGAACGGTAGGCGTCTAGCTATATCTATGAGACAAGCATATCTTTTGAATAAATTAAAAGACGATCCTCACCTTGATGTACCTGATATAAATAATGAAAATATCTTGATATTCAGAAAGAGTAAGAAGATATATAGAAAGTGGGAGCAATCCCTTCTTGAACTCCCTAATGTCGTTGACTCCTCTAAGATAGCTGACATACAGAATAATGTTGTGCTAGTTGCATCGCTCTACGACTTTGAGGAGCTGATTAAGATAAACCCTGTTTCAGGTAGTGTATTCATACTCTCAACATCTGAGCCTTTCAATGAAGAGATGCAGATAGACTTTGAACGACTAAAGACTTGGCTCGATCACTACGGCGTACCCCAATATCATGTGCACGTTTCAGGACACATAATGCCTCTTCAGCTCAGACAGATGCTTGAGCAAGTCTCACCGAAGAAGATATACCCCATACACACAGAGAACCCTGAGCTCTGCAGCAGATTTCTAAGAGGGTTGAAGAGCGAAGTTGTAAAGCCTGAAAAGGCGAAAGAATACGCTCTCTGACCTCATTTTAAAGCTTAAATAACTTCATAATTTCAACAAGATAGGTGTATTTGTTATACCGGCTATAGATCCCGACTTCATAACTAAGCGACAAGTAGTTGAACAGCATGAAGGGCACGATGTATTTGGACCAGTTGAGAAACCTGCATTGCTGGGGATACACGGTAAAATTGCAGCTGTAGACTTTGACATATGCATAGCAGACGGCATCTGCATCGATGTCTGTCCCACTAACGTATTCGAATGGATGGACACTCCAGGTACAAACCCTCATAAGCTATATCCTGATCTTCCTCCGTTGAATTCCGAGCGTAAAGCGGATCCTATACGGGAGAATGACTGTATCTTCTGTATGGCTTGTGAAACTCAGTGTCCTGTTCAAGCTATTAAGATAATTCAACCATAGTGTACCTACTAACTCTGTCTATTCACATGTGATATAGCCTAGGGAATTAATTAGCAAAATTTCGTCACGTTAATAATGTGGATATTTCCTTAGAGTATACTGTATGTTACTGGGTTTTCATGTCTCTATAGTTGGCTCTATTGATGTGGCTGTTGATCGGGCTATTAAGATGGATTGTACTACATTCCAGATATTCACTAGAAATCCTAGAGGATGGAAGTTCACTGATCTTGACGAAGAAGAGGTTAATGTTTTCGTGAAGAAGTGTGAAGAGCAAGGCTACCAATATCCCGCTGTACATATGCCGTATCTTCCTAATCTTGCTTCATCCAATGATGAGAACTACAGTCGGTCAGTCTTAACTCTGACGGCTGAGCTAGAGAGGTGTGATGCTCTGCATATCCCTTATCTTGTAACTCATCTTGGAAGCCATCTTGGGCGAGGAGAGATGTTCGGGTTAAAACGTATAATAGAAGCCTGCAATCACGCTCTTTCTCAGGTTAATAACGAAGTTATGATTCTTCTTGAAAATACTGCGGGGACGAGGAATAGTGTGGGATCTAAGTTTGAAAATCTCCGTTATGTTTTGGACAATGTTGAGCCTGATAGACAGATTGGTATATGCTTCGATACTTCTCACGCTTTTGCAGCTGGATATGATTTGAGAAACAGTGAAGATGTGGATAGAAGTATGAGTCTCCTTGATGATATTATCGGTCTTGATAAGGTTAAAGTTGTGCATCTTAATGATTCGAAGGGTGTATTCAATTCTCATTCAGATAGGCATGACCATATAGGTCTAGGTTACATAGGTGAAGACGGTTTCCGAGCGTTTCTTAAGCATAAGTTGGCTAAGACACGGCCTCTAGTAATGGAGACGCCGGTCGATTCTAGGTGCGATGATATGGGTAATTTGAAGAAGGTTAGAGAGCTCGCAGATGAGAGTTGAAAATATAATTTTCAGATAGGTTTTCTAGTATGCAATTATAAGTCTCGGTAGGGTACTCGTTTGAAAAAGAGTACAGCTATGGTCGGAGTGTTACTTGTAGGTGTCCTTTGGGGTAGTGCTCCGACTGGCACTGTTATAGCACTAGATGGTCTTAACGTCTGGGATATCTCCTTCTTACGGGCAGTATTCGCTTCACTGGTTCTTCTACTATTTCTTCGTAATCTATCATTCCTTAAGATGTCCAGAGATGAGTTTCTGAAGATCTCTCTTCTGGGTATTTATGACGATAGGAATAAAATTCTCTACACCGATACAAGTCTCTCTCTTGGTTAATACCAGTCCTCTGCTCGTAGTTTTATTGGCGCACACACTTCTATCCGAATCCCTAACTAAAGCCAGATTATTCGGTGTATTCTTAGGGCTCATAGGAACATATATAGTAATAAGCGGAGGCCAGATACTCAACCTATTCTCTTCAGAAACACTCTTCGGAGATATCTTTGCACTCGCAACAGCAGGATGCTGGGCTATCTATATGATAGTTTACCGCAGATACGTTAATCAGATGAAGCTGACACATAGCCAGATAACAGCAAACATCTTCATCATAGCCATATTCACCCTGCTACCAGCGGAACTAGCATCATCATCTCTCAATAATATACTTCAAGCACCAATTGAAGCTCTACTGGCTACTCTCTGGCTTGGCGCCGTATCTTCAGGTCTAGGCTTCATAGTTATAAACAGAAGTTTAGCTGTCCTAAAAGCCTCAGTAGCCGCGGTTAACCTTATGATAGTTCCTTTGAGCGCCATAATTATAGCCAACCTGATACTTGGCGAAGAGATAACTCCCTACAAGGCTGCTGGAGGACTCCTTATTGTACTCGGCATCACGATATCTGAGCTGATTGGCCGCAATAGGCATAAATGACTATACATAGGGACACAAATAGCAGTAGGAGAGTCTGACGGATATGAACCTGTGTGTGTTCTGCAAAATTGTAAACCATGAGGCAGACGCAGTTACAGTGTATGAAGACGAAGAAACAGTAGCCTTCATGGATAAAGAACCATTTAACCTAGGCCATACCCTAGTAACGCCAAAGAAGCATTACAAGTTCATTACAGATATGCCGGAGAATGAGGTCTGCAGCCTCTTCAAGGTTGTAAGCAGAGTAGCCAAAGCAGTATTAAAAGCAACAAGATCAGACGGTCTGAACTTAGGCCAGTCGAACGGAGAAGCTGCTTCACAGCAGATATTTCATGTTCATGTCCACATAATACCTCGTTTCAAAGGTGATGCAGAAGACAGTATGTTTCCTCCTAGAAAACAACCCAGTCTTGAAGAATTAAAAGAGTCTGGAAGACGTATCCAAGATGCGTTAGGACTCACTAAAAGTGAGCTGTGAAGGGTTTATCACAGGCCTTACAATCATCAGTTTCGAATGATGGCTCCATCTTCTTATGAAAGTTGCATAACAACTTATGCTTCCTAATATAGTCACATATATCAGTAATCTTCTCCACCACTTCAGGCCGATTGGGATTCCCTTCAAGTAGCATCTCAGTTAGCTCATCCACTGATCTACATATATCCCTATTATCATCAAACTTCAAGGCTACCGCCCTTGTTCTACGCAGGTAGTTACTTATAGCGGCCTGAGTTACTCCCAGCTTATCCGCCACCTCCTTCTGAGTAAAACTATGCTCTCTGATAAGGTTCTTTGCAACCATGTATCGTATCGCTGGAATTGCTGAGCGATAAATTACCTCGTAAGGAAGTATCACAAGCAATGTGACTTACAAGACATATTTAAACTGACAACCTACGTTATACCTTCGAAATCCATTTAACAGAGCTTAAACGCGCTTCATACTCAGTGGCCTAAAAACACTGTGAGTACTCTATGCAGAATATAATAGATATTGCTTCGGATCTAAAAAAGTTGGTAGAAGGAGAGGTTCTGGACAGAGAATGGCAACGCAGTATGTACGCTACAGACGCTAGCCTTTACGAAATTCTTCCTCTCTGCATAGTAATACCCAAGACCGAGCAGGATGTAGTGCAGACAGTCAAGTATGCCTGTGAGAAGCATGTACCTGTGACACCTAGAGGAGGTGGAACCGCACTAGCAGGCCAGACTGTAGGTGACGGCATCATCATAGACCTCTCTAAATACCTTAACAAGGTGATAGAAGTAGCTCCAGAGGAAGGGTACGTAGTTGTCGAACCTGGCATATACAAGTCTGAGCTCGACAGGCACCTAGAAGATTTCGGTAAGTTCTTCCCTCCAGATCCTTCTAGCTCAGACTTCTGCACAATAGGAGGGATGATAGCTAATAACTCAGGTGGCCCACATACGGTGAAGTACGGTAGCACAAAAGACTACATCATATCGCTCAAAGTGGTTCTATCTAACGGCGAAGTTATCAAAACAAAACCTGTGAAGATAGGTGGAGATGAATGGCGGAAAATAGTCAAGAGCAATACTCTGGAGTCGAAGGTATACAGCGAAGTAGGTAGACTAGTCCAAGAGAACCTGCAGATAATAAGAGAGAAGACGCCGAAAGTCAAGAAGAACTGCTCGGGCTACATGTTAAACACTCTTCTACAGAAAGAAGATGTATTTGATTTAAGTGGAATATTCTCTGCATCCGAAGGTACTTTAGGTATAATTCTTCAGGCTAAGCTTAGGATTCTGGATATCCCTAGCTTCAAAGGAACCATTATGCTTCAGTTCGACAGTTTAGAGAAGATGGGGCGTGCCGTCAGCAAGGTTCTGAAGACCAAGCCGTCAGCCGTCGAACTTATCGATCACAATGTCATCAACTTGGCTTCAAAGATTCATCCTGAATTGAAGAAGGAGGTTCCTGAGTCTATGAAGGCTTTACTGCTCATCGAGTTTGACGGTGCGAACAAGGGTGAGGTTGAAGACAGCATGAAGAGGCTTGAAAGAGATTTGGTGAAACGAAGTAGACTAGTCCTAAAAGCAGAATTTGCCTACTCATCCGGTGAAGCTGAGAAGTTCTGGTCTATCAGAAAGAAGTCTTTTCCAATCGTTATGAAGCTCAGAAAGGAAGGTAAACGACCAACTCCATTCATAGAAGATGTTGTAGTACAGCCTGAAAGACTGGCGGCGTTCATACGGAAGCTCTACAACATATACCAAAAGTACAATATCGAAGGTGTAATTTACGGACACGCTGGAGACGGCCAGCTACATACACGCCCCCTTCTTGACATGAAGAATCAGACTGATATCGACACCATGACCAAGATAGCTGACGAAGTCTTCAGCCTCGTCATAGAGTACCAAGGCTCCATAACAGGAGAGCATGGAGACGGACTGGTCAGAAGCAGATACGTAGAGCAGATGTTCGGAGCAGATGTCTACAATATTTTCAACCAGATAAGATCAATATTTGACCCAACAGGCATCATGAACCCAGATAAGAAGATCGTAGATGACCCTACCCTTATAACAAAGAACCTAAGATACGGAGCATCATACAGAAGACGCCCCGTTGATACCGCTTTAAACTGGAATATAACGGGAAACAGACTGATACAGAGCATAATAGGCTATTCAGATGAATTCACCTATGAGGATGAAGTAGAATTATGCTCCGGATGCGGAACATGCCGTGAAATTACACCGGGCCGAATGTGTCCCGTGTTCAAAGCTAACTACGGTGAAGTGGACAGCTGCAGAGGTAGGCTCAGCGTTTTACGTTGGCTCTTGAAGTCAGACGGTCTTCCCGCCGAGTTTGAGCTGACCAACGAATATCAAGAGATAATATACAACCACTGCATACAGTGCAGGATGTGCCACATCGAGTGCCCCTCCAACGTGAATATAGGTAAACTCATGGCTGAAGCAAGAGCACGGTACTCCGCCAAGAAAGGCGTTCCGAAAGGATACAGATACTTCGCTGACATAGATCGATACGGAGAGCTTGGCAGCAGGTTAGCACCGCTGTCTAACCGCCTCCTAAAGAACTCTATTTTCCGCATGTTTCTCGAATGGTACGCAGGCATAGATAAGAAACGTGGTTTTCCAAGGTTCAGCCGCCAGACATTCGCAGAACGCTTCAGAGAATATCAAGCAAGCGTTGAACCTAGAAACCATGAAAAGAGCCTTATATTCTTCTACGACACTTACATAAACTACAACAATCCCAGTCTAGGAATATCTCTAGTAAAGATATTTGAAAAGAATGGCTACAACGTCCTGATACCGCCGCAGAAATCATCTGGACTACCCGCTATAATCGAAGGCAGCCCAGATGTAGGTCGAAAAATAGCTGAATACAACGTTACCAACCTAGCACCTTACGCCGAAAAGAAGCTTCCTATAGTTACTTTCTCACCCAGCTCAGGAGTCGCTCTAAAGATGGAGTACCTGAACGTACTTGACACTCCTGCTTCAAGGACTGTCGCTGATTCAACATTCGATATTCACGAGTTTCTCTATTCACTACATAACAGAGATGAGCTAGTTGAAGACTTTAAGCCGGTTGAAAAGGATGTCTATATACATCTACACTGTCATGACCTTGTTCAGAAGACAGGTGCTACTGTGGTAGGGCTTCTGGGCTTACTACCAAGTTTGAAGTTTGAAATACTTGAGAGGGGTTGTTGTGGTATTGGTGGGGCGTTCGGTTTCGTGAAGGGTAATTATGAGCGATCTATGAAGATAGGTGAACCTTTATTCAATGCTGTAAAGTCTGCGGATAAACCCGTTTACTCTACTGGAGAATCCTGTGCTCTTCAGATGGAAGCCGGGTCAGGTAGAAGAATAGGGTTAACGGTTGATCTTCTCAGTGAGGCTTATGGGTTTAGTCGAGGTTAGTTTCAGAGACAGCCTTTTTCAGAGTTTCTACACCTTTCATAAACACTGTCTCTTCATCTTCTTCGAGCTGTAATTCTTTAATCGACTTTATTCCTTCTCTGCCAAGAACAGCTGGAACACCTATACATAGATCCTTAACTCCATATTCACCGTTCAGATATGCCGATAAAGGCATGACCTCTTTCTTATCCTTCATAATCGATTCAATCATCTCACCTACTGCACTACCTGGAGCATATACAGTACCTCCCTTCAGAGCTATTACATCAGCAGCGGTCTTACGCGTCTTCTCTATAACTGCATTAATATCTTCACTTGACATAAGTTCTGTCAAAGGCTTCCCTGAGACTGTCGAATGCTTAGGAAGTGGAAGCATAGATTCACCGTGCTCACCTATCACCAGAGCCTGAATAGAAGATCTTGAGGCACCCAGAGCCTCTGAAATAAAGTACCTGAACCTAGCGGAGTCAAGCATACCTCCCATACCGAACACCCGTTGAGTCTGGAAACCTGTAACCTTCAAAGCAACGTACGTCATCATGTCAAGCGGGTTCGTAACCATAAGAACAATAGATTTAGGTGCATACTCAGCTATCTTGAAGGAAATATCATTAATTATCCGAGTATTCTTCTGTAGAAGGTCAAGCCGAGTCATACCAGGTCTTCGAGGCAGCCCTGCTGTAACTACGACTATATCTGAACCCTCAATATCCTTGAAGTCATTAGTTCCTCTTAGCGACACATCTATGCCGTAGGAGGCGGCCATATGCCCCAGATCCAGAGCTTCACCTTGCGGTAGTCCCTCTATGATATCGACAAGCAGTATGTCGTCTAGACCTCTTGTTATCAGACTTGATGCGACACTGCTTCCGATCCTGCCTGCTCCTACTATTGTAATCATTACATGTCACAGAGAGGTCGGAAGATTCGGTATTTACGTATTATAGAATGTAGGATGCTGGTGGTTATTTGTTACAGTAACGATCTGGCTAGCTTCATAGCGAAGATGGGGTGTGAGAGAAGTTTCTTCGCGACTTTCCTAATTTCGAACCCATTCGCCAAGTCTAGTATATCATCTGCTTTCAGAATCTCCTGAAGTAGATTTAACTCATTGTCACTCAGTTTCTCTATAGCTTGCATAACCTTCAAGCTCTTCTTGATTCTTCTACCCCAATCTTCATCATATTTCCTATTGAACTCCTCCAACCTAGCCTTAGAGCAGTCTCCTTCAGAAGATACAGACGCAGCAACCTCCCCTGCAAACAGACCGGCCACTACAGAAGAATGAATTCCAGCACCCGTCAAAGGTACAACCATACCCGCAGCGTCTCCAATTAGCATAGCGCCGTCAAGAATATTCTGCTCAATTATACCGCCTATAGGTACAGGTGCTCCTCGATAGTCGATTATCTGTCCTTTTCCAAGCTCCTTCTCGAAGAGCTTTACAAACCGATCTAAATGCTGTTTAGCCGGCGCACCTCGGACACCTACACCTACTTCCGTTAACTTTTCGCCCTTCGGAAATATCCAAGCATAACCTCTGGGCGCAATCTCGTTACCTAAGTAGAACCTCACAGAGTCTGGATACTCAAGATTACAGTTCACCATAGTGTACTGAACCGTTGGTATAGGCTCAGATTTTTCATTTATGCCGAGGTTTCTAGCAACCGTCGAATTGTAGCCATCAGCACCTATAACCACATTCACCTTATACTCTCCCCGCGAAGTCTTAACAACCATTAATTTATCAGAAGACCTACCGATCTCCTGAACCTCCTCTCTCACCCTGATGTGAGCTCCAGCCTCCGCTGCCTGAGCAACTATCTCCTGCAAGAACAGTGTCTTGTTTATCGAAAAACCAATCTGATCAATATGCACATACTTCATATTAGGAGCAAAGACCATAGCGTCTGCTCTGTGCATAACTATACTCGGCTTCGCCTCTACACCAGCAGTCTCCAAGGTCTTCTGACTCGTAGCTTCCCCACACGGCTTTGACGCCATAATCGTAGGCTGCTTCTCTAAGAGAATCGTCTTCGCTCCACCTAAGGCTGCGCTCTTCGCTGCTGATACTCCTGCTGGACCAGCTCCAACTATCAGAACATCATAGTTCTCCATGTTTTTCTTCGACACCGTGGTCGGCATTACCCTGACATAAATCTGTAATCCTTACTCAGTAAAGAAGATATATATTGCATAACCATGGTTATCTTATCTGGAGGATTAATGATGAGCCAGTACGGCAGCATGGGGTACACCGAAAAGGTCATGGAGCACTTCAGAAACCCCCGAAACGTAGGTGAAATCAAGGACGCAGACGCAGTGGGATCAGCTGGAAACCCAGTATGCGGAGACCTTATGACAATATTCCTGAAGATAAAGGATAAGAGAATAGTGGATATCAAATTCATGACCTTCGGATGCGGAGCAGCCATAGCTTCAAGCAGCATGGCTACTGAACTCGTCAAAGGGAAGACGCTTGAAGAAGCTGCTAACCTCAGCAAGCAGGCTATAGCTGACGCCTTGGACGGTCTCCCACCGATAAAGATGCACTGCTCGGTACTGGCTACAGAAGCCATAGAAGCAGCTCTGAAAGATTACTACTCAAAGCACCCTTCTAAATCCTGAGCCTCTATAAGGATGGGAGCAAGATGCCTATGGATACTCCGCGCCACATAAACTTCGACTATGCAGCAGGATACCCAGTAGACCCAGAGGTCTTCAAAGCTATGGCACCTTACTTCACAGAACGGTACGGTAACCCTTCATCTCTTTATGCTCTAGGTGTCGAAGCTAGAGAGGCTTTCGCCGAGGCTCAGATAAGAGTAGGTGAACTTGTTGGAGCAGAGTCGCCTGAGCGGGAGATATTCTTCACTTCAGGTGCTACTGAGTCGAATAACCTCGCGTTGAAAGGGTATGCCTTCAGGAATAGGCGTAAGGGTAACCATATAATTACATCTTCGATCGAGCATATCTCAACCATAAATATCACAAAGTATCTTGAGAGAAACGGCTTTGCTGTCACTCGTATTCCCGTTGATAAATACGGAGTAATCAAGATCGACGCGCTTAAAGCCTCAATAACCGATGAAACCATCCTCGTATCAATTATGTACGCCAACAACGAGTTGGGAACGGTGGAACCTATCAGTGAAGTAGGCAAGATCACTCGTGAAAAGAAGATCGCCCTCCACGTAGATGGAACCGTAGCGGTAGGAAAGATACCTGTAGACGTAGTGGACGATAATATAGACATCCTTACGATGTCGTCTAATGACATATACGGCCCGAAAGGAGTCGGCGGATTATACGTGAGACTCGGAACAGTAATCGAACCTATACTTCAAGGCGGAGGCCAGCAGAGAGGATTAAGATCAGGCACTGAAGATATACCTAGTACGGTGGGTTTCGGGAAGGCTGCTGAACTGGCCAAACGTAGGATGCCTGATGATTCGAAGTACACTTCTGGGCTTCGGGACAGACTTGTGAAGGGGATGCTGAATGAAGTGGAGGATAGTTACATCCACGGTCACCCGACTAAGAGGTTGCCTGATATTGCACTTGTACGAGTCTTCGGGATAGAGGGTGAAGCTATAGTGACCGAGTTGGATAGAGAAGGTATCTATATTTCTACAGGTTCTGCGTGTGCTTCCAAGACTCTTGCTCCTTCCCATGTGTTGGAATCTATCGGGCTTAATGAGATTCAGAGGCATGGTGCGCTGCAGTTCTCTTTCTCTCGTCTTAATCGTGAAGGTGATGTCGATAAGTTGCTCTCTGTTCTGCCCGGTGTAGTGAAGAGGTTGAGAGATATTTCACCTGTTTGGAAGTTCAAAGACAGGTTTCTAGAGATGTATACTTCGGAGGAGGAAGAGGAGTTTGAGCAGTTCTAGCTGGTGCTGTTTACCCTCTTGTTTATCTCATCAGCCATCTGGTGACGGGAAAGTATAGCAGTAGCCTTCGTTACTCCGTCTATATCCGATACT
This sequence comes from Nitrososphaerota archaeon, assembly GCA_029460375.1. GTDB lineage: Archaea > Thermoproteota > Nitrososphaeria > Nitrososphaerales > JACPRH01 > JARPAQ01. Next base: position 12,715 of record JARPAQ010000130.1, read on the forward strand.
CGTTTCTTTATGTCTTGACCTATAGCTAATGCGAACACTGGAGGACAGAACGGCATAGTAAGGTGGTACTCCACCGTAACTTCACCATCCTTGATTTCTATGTTGTCAACAAGCTTCATCTCTGTGATTGGAACACCTATCTCAGGATCTATAACTTTAGCCAGCTCTTTCATGATACCTTCTTTATCGACCAACTTCATACCTCACAGTATTGATATTCAAGTATATTATTAATGTATCCCAGACTCGAAAAGTATATCCATAGACCAAACATCCCATTATGTGTAGGCGTCTTGACAGACCAAAACACGGAAGCACCTAAGCCAGATAGAACGCTTGATGTACTCGGCTTCTTCTGCCCCGAGCCGATATTTAGAACTAGGATGGAGATGGATCAGATGAATCGAGGAGAGATACTTGAAGTCTTAGCTGACGATCCCGCCGCTGAATCTGATATAACATCTTGGGCTAACAAAACAGGTCAGGAAGTCTTATCCATAGATAAGGACGGCGACTTGCTCCGCTTCCTCATAAAAAAAGTCAAATAAAGGATCATAACATCAGAAGCCTATAGTTATAGAAAT
>JARPAQ010000131.1 GCA_029460375.1 Nitrososphaerota archaeon
ATATCTATTCGGCCAACCATACGCCTCAGGTTGAGGCGATCTTAAGTCCCGCGCTTCCACGGCTAGCAGTGCCCCACTTTGGCCAGACTCGGCAACCCCCGCTCAGCCTAGCAGAATACAGGTGAATATTTAACCGTTGGAGGCTATGTTACTTCTTTATCTTCTGGTTTACGTCGAAGAGCAGAACTGAAGGAGGAAGCTCTAGGTTGAAGGTTTCTGGATGAGGGGGTTTGAATGAGAGTATATGCATGAGGACTGGTTTGCTTTTATTTCCTCTGTCGGATCTAGTGGGTTTGATCTTTCTGGTTTCGAGCCTTACGTCAGGATGGAACAGAGTATCGAAGTTGTAGCAGTATGTCTCCCCCCAGATGTCGAAGGAATAGTCTACTTTGAAGTAGGGTATGGATATGGTTATCATTCGTGAATACCTTGCTGAATGCACCTTATCATCTTGGTCATAGAATCTTCTGTGAAATTCGTCGTAGAATGGTTTGGCGGCATAAACGTTTGCACGCGCTGTAGTCCTAGTAAGTATAGGCGCATACCTATCAAACTCGCAGTCCGGAAGCCTCGATATATTATGTTTAACGTCGTCGTGAAGCCTAACGGATCTCTTCACTATAACCTTGAAATTGGTATCTATGATCTTCCTGAGGTTTTCGACAAACTGATGCTCGTTACAATCATAAGTGGGCATACTTCAGATTACACCAGCCTATTCAATGCTTTTATCGTCTTCAGACCCCCGCATATAGTAACAACCGGATCACGAAGATAGTCAGCGTCCCCTATCTCATCTGAAACTGTAACGGTCTCCTGACCATTTTTGAATATCTTTTTACTCCAGAACTTCGCGTCTGAGATAACAGTTGCAGACGCCACCTCTGAGAAGCCTAGGTTCAGAACTTCTTCGATTACAGTCTCGACTGGGGAGTAGAATGCCAGACTCTTCAACCGCTGCTCCTTAGGCTTCTTCACCATCTTCTCCAACTATTGTTAATTCAACTTACTAATATCTCTTATTTCACTGTAGTCTAGTTACCTTATCAACAAGAAGCCATCAAGTAATAGATACAGGCATAGGCTTATGGAAGAGGTTCTAACTCTAAGAGGAACAGCCTAATTCTCGCAATAAAAGGTGGATAAATTGAAAAACTTAAAAACTCCTGAAAAGTCGCCTATTGAAGGAGCGATTTAGATGAGCAAGAAACAAGGTTCAAAAGCGGGAAGCGGCTGGAAATACTCCTGTAACTGCGGGTATTCGACTCTGCAGATAGGAAGCGCTGTGTCGCATATTAACTCGAACAAAGACCACCAGCTGCAGAGGATAGAACTCTAAAGACTACTCAGTCAGATAACTCAGCTTTATTGAAAAGTATTCCTCGGCCATCACTACGAAGTATGATACGAAGTAATCTTATCCGCACTAATCGGCCCTGTCATGGAGGCCAGTTTGAACGAAAGGTTCAACGCATATAGCATCCTCCTATACTCCGCGTTCGTCAACCAACCTTCACGCTTAAGAGAATCAAGCCCAGCTCCAAATATCCTGCCCCTCCCAGGATCTTTGAATAGGTTTGTTTCTGACGAAGCCTGAAGGACTGCCTCTTCGAACTTTCTATTATTAGACATGATGTTCAGAAACCCTTTGGTGAGGAATATTTCTGACTCTCTGCCGATAGGTGCCAATAGGTGTTGAAGCTTGGACTCCAACCCTTGGAATGCTCTTCGAAAGTTCTTTCTGACCGATATGTAACTGTTAACGATGGCAGGTGCGTATACATCATACCTCTTCCTACCTCCAACGTCATACTTTACCAGATACAGCGGGATAAGGAGCACATTGTTCTGTGCAGGTGCCCAAGATACGGTCATATCGAGGAGTATACTTCTATCTTTACGTTTGACCTCATTTAGACTTGATATCTGAGATGATATCAGAGAGTACCTATGCTCCAGCTCTTTCATTATCAGGTCTTTCATCTCTGCCTTTGAGTCTCGTTTGGTTTCCTGTTCTTTTAACCGCTCCTCCTCAGCTCTTATCTGTTTTTCATATCTATCGTTTAGTCGTTTGACTTTCGCATCCAGCTTGAACCGAATCTTCTCAAGTTGTTCTGAGCAAATTTTAATCGTCTTCCAGAACTCCGTAACTTGGGCTTTGTTTCGTTCAGATTCTCTGCTCCAATATTCCTCTCCCACGCGATCTACCCGTTGGCTCAAAGCCTTCTTCTCCTCGATACACTCGCCTTCCATGCGAATCATCTTCTTGACATTCATTTCACATCTCTGCTTCTCTTCACGTATCTCTTGAGACTCCTTCTCCATCGCCTCCTTAATGTCTTGGAGCTCATCATCCCACGCCCTACGTAATTCTTCGATCTTCTTCGCCACAACCGGCTTCAGCCTATCCAACTCTCGGTTTTGCTTTTCAAACTCCTCGTCCTTATCCTCGAGTACCTTGCGCTTAGCTTTATCTATACTTGACCGCAGGCTTTTGTCCATCGTTTCAAGAGATTCTATATCCTGCTCCACACGTTTTACAAGAGTGTCGAACTCGGATACTATCTGCTCCACCATCTGCCTGTCCACTCTGAAACAGACAGAAGTCTCCTTGGACGGAATAATGGAAGGAGCCTTCTTCACGAAGTCAGTCAGCTCTGACAGAAGCGGAATATCCGATATAACATGGTTCAATTTCATACGTCTACTACTTCTGAACTTAACGAAGGTCTGAGCGTTCTTGGTTAGAAATGCTCGAAGCGGACCGACTTTTTCAGAGGCCTTCGAGAGATCTGTTAGGAACGGTTCTACGTCGATTATGTCTTGATAGACTACGTATGCGGAGATTGAGGCTAACCCGTCTAGAAGGACACAACGGTCACGCCAACGTATGGCATAGAGAGGATAATTGGTCTTTAGAACGTCTGTCAGATTCTCCTCCGCGCCCTTCAGAAACCCCTTCTTCTTCCTCCTCTCCTCCGCCCGACAGAATATCGACGCGATCTCGGCTTCTGAGGAAAAGGATTCTCTATCCACAGACCTCAATGCGAATGGAGGCTGAATGTATGCGTACTTCATTCGACATCTATATCTAGATAAGGATACATATGTGTCTTTATCTTCATTAAATGTTACATAAAGGAGAAACTTTTCTTCACTACTGTACTCAGTTTTTTATCGGAGTCTGTCAGCTCAGCCCTTCAGTCTTGACTCAAGATTATCGAGCTCGCGCCGAAGCTCCCTAGGCAGTTTATCTCCGAGAGATATGAAGAACTCCTTCAGCTCTTCAAGTTCGCTAAGCCACGCGTCAGTATCGACTCTCAGCATCTCCTCTAGTGCATCGGAAGAGATATCAAGGCCCTCTAAGTCTAGTGAATCGGGTGTAGGTACGTAGCCTATCGGTGTTTTTACAGCTTCGCCTCTGCCGTTAATTCTGTCAACGATCCACTTGAGGACACGTATGTTTTCGCTGAAACCGGGCCAGAGGAATCTTCCTTTACTGTCGGTGCGGAACCAGTTTACATGGAATATCTTAGGAGGATTAGTGACTTTAGAACCCATCTCTATCCAGTGGCGGAAGTAGTCAGCTATATGGTATCCGCAGAAGGGGCGCATAGCCATAGGGTCACGGCGTACAACACCCACCTTCCCTACTGCCGCGGCGGTGGTTTCAGCTCCCATAGTAGCTCCTACAAAGACACCGTGAACCCAGTTGAAGGATTCGTAGACCAGAGGAGTCAGTTGGGCTCTTCGACCTCCAAACATCATGGCGGATATGGGGACACCCTGTGGGTCGTTGAACTTAGGGGATATGGATGGTATCTGATTGATCGGTGTCGTAAACCGGGAATTGGGGTGGGCTGCTTTCGTCTTTCCGGGATTCCAAGGTCTTCCCTGCCAGTCGATTAGATTTTCGGGTGGATTATCAGTCATACCCTCCCACCACGGGGTACCTTCAGAGGTAAGAGCAACATTTGTGAATATGCTGTTCCTCTTCAGTGTCTCTATAGCGTTGGGATTGGTCTTCATATTTGTTCCTGGAGCAACGCCGAATAAACCTGATTCAGGATTTATCGCCCAGAAACGTCCGTCTTGACCTATGTGGAACCAGGCTATGTCGTCTCCTAATGTCCAAGCTTTCCAACCCTTCTGCGTTTCAGGAGGTTTCAACATCGCCAGATTCGTCTTACCACTGGCACTCGGAAAGGCGCCGGATATGTATGTCAATTCCCTGTCCGGACTCTCCAGTCCAAGGATTAACTGGTGCTCGGCCATCCACCCCTCGTCACGAGCCATCACGCTTGCTATACGTAGGGAGTGGCATTTTTTACTTAGGAGGGCGTTGCCTCCGTACCCTGAGCCTACACTCATAATGAGGTGTTCTTCGGGGAATTGGCAGATGTACCGTCTGTCTGGACTGAGGTCGCCTATGGAGTGGATTCCTTTTACAAAGTTGCTGGACTCTCCCAGCTGATCTAGGGCTTTCTTGCCCATTTTGGTCATTATCCTCATGTTGGCGACTACGTAGGGGCTGTCCGTTATCTCGATACCTACTTGAGAGTAGGGTGATCCTTCTGGCCCCATAAGGTATGGTATAACATACATTGTCCTTCCTTTCATGGAGCCATTATAGAGAGCGTTCAGTTTAGTTTTCATCTCTTCAGGAGGGGCCCAGTTGTTTGTAGGGCCGGCGTCGTCCTGTTTTTTGCTGCAGATGAAGGTGAGGTGCTCGGTTCTCGCTACGTCGTTCGGATCGCTTCTATGAAGGTAGCAGTTCGGATACTTCGCCTGATTGATCTCGATTAATGTGCCATCTTTCAGCATCTTATCCTTGAGTGCTTTATACTCGTCATCTGAGCCATCACACCATACGATACGGTCGGGTCTAGTTATTTTAGCGACATCCTCAACAAATTTCTCAAGCGCGAAGTTAGTCAATATTGCCACAGGAAAAACTCGATTTTTGGCATTAATATATTCATCGCTTGTCGATTCTGTTACGTCTTTTGTCATGACATAACTAAGCGTTTGTCCAAGAAATGACACATTGAGATCATTAAGGAAGAGTTACACGCTGTTTTTAATATCTCCTCAAGGTCGGCGTTCTGACATATTTATGACATTTTGCTAATTTTAGCTGGAATGAACATTTGCCACGATAGTTGTTCCAATGATAGTTATTTATATTGTATTATTTATTTATTGTTGAGAGTTAATAGTTAAT
>JARPAQ010000015.1 GCA_029460375.1 Nitrososphaerota archaeon
AGAATTCGTACCGCAAGAAGCATACTGGAAGACAACATACTACTCTATGCTGGCTGAAAAATCTGGGTATGACTACGTCTGGATAACGGATCACTTCAACAACCGAAACGTCTACACCACCTTGGCGACTATCCTCAACTACACCGACAAAGTGAAGATAGGGCCGGGTGTAACCAACCCTTATGTTATGCACCCCATAGGCGCAGCTCAAGCCATGGCCTCCCTAGCTGAAATGGCTCCCGGCAGAGTTGTATGCGGCTTGGGAACAGGTGACAAAACGACCCTCGATATGGTGAATATACCGCGGGAAAAGCCGCTTAAAACCATACGTGAAACTGTCCAGATCATAAGGGTGATAACATCGGGAAAACGGTTGACCCTTGATGGAGCCATCTACAAAATATCAGGAGTAAAGCTGAACTTCAAGATACCTGAACCCATTCCGATATTCATAGGCGCACAAGGCCCCAAGATGCTCAGCCTAGCAGCCGAGGTCGGTGACGGCGTCCTCATAAACGCATCCAATCCTAAAGACTTTGAACTCGCCTTTACACATATCAAAGAGGGTTTATCGAAGGCGGGGAAGAGTATGAAGGATATCGAAGTGGTAGCTGCAACCGCCTTTTCTGTCGACAAAGATGTACAGAAGGCTCGGCAGGCCGCTATACCTGTAGCGGCGTTCATAGTGGCAGGTTGTCCTGAACCTATATTGGAGAGGCACGGTATATCTGTTGATGCTGCTGGGAAGATTGGTGACGCTATCGCGAAGGGTGATTGGGGCAAGGTCTTCAGTCAGGTTACGCCCGATATGATTGATGCGTTCGCTATATGCGGTACGCCTGACGTGTGCGTTGAAAAGATAGAGCAGCTCGTCAAGATGGGTGTAACCCTATTCATAACAGGTTCACCGATAGGGCCGAAGATACACAAATCCATCGAGCTCTTCAGCAAAGAGGTATTGCCTCACTTCAGAGAGTAGAAGTAGCTAAGGCCTAAACCCGGTAAGAAGCGCTATCATAAGAGACGCTGCAGTAATATCCGCAGTAGTACCCGGGTTCAATGTTCCCCCACGACTCCTTAATTCTCTGTCTAGTCTCTTGACTTCACGCTGCCCATCCTCTGTAAGCATACCGCGGTGCACCGTAAGAATCTCCTTGGCTTTCTCCGACACCTTGATAGATTCGGCCATACCTATTTTGACAGCTTCAACTATGCTGCTCGTCTTCCCCAGCCCCACCTTCCGGGCGATGAATGTGTCCGGAACCTCTGAAAGTATCTTGAGGAAGGTGTTCACGGTGGCGGTGTTTATGTCACTCGTCTCCCTGTAGGTCTCAATAAACGCAGGGTAGCCTATAGTGAAGGAGATGCGCAGACCGTTGGATAGCTCAGATGCAATTCCATCCCACTCAGCCGAACGCCTCATAAGCTCATACAATGTGATATTCCCGCTGCTTATCTCCGCTAATGCTTCACCAGAACTCAGATCAGGTATGTCATGAGCTTCGATTCTGCCCAGCCACCCAGCATCCAGAGATGACACCGCCCTGTAGAACTCTACGGCATCTTTGCTTGTTGTGGCTTCGATTATCCTCACCACTTCACTACGCAACTCGTCTACCTCTATCTTGAAACCATGAGTCAATAAGGCTCCTGCCGCCGCAGCCAGAGGCATAAAGAGCATACAGACACCTAGGTGAGTGTTGCCTCCGCTGTGCCAAGACTTTATATCCAGAACCGCCCTCTTCAAACATCTGCCAACCCCGATTTCACTATACTTGATTTCCTCTGAAGATGCTCTGACGCCTTGAACCGCTGCTTCTCTTACAGCGGGGCCTAGGGCGACTGCTCCGGCTAGGAAGTGTTCGAATCTGGTTGGGGGGTTGTCTGCGTTTCTGTGTACATTTCCTGGTTTGGGTGTGGCTGAGACTTCTAGGGCTGCGGCGAGCTGAGCGGCTCTCATAATATCATTCGCTGTCTTCTCCATCCGTTCCGCCTGCATATAGTGCAGTTATTTCGAAGGCGTTGTTTTAAATATAGAGTTACTTTGGTGATAGATATTACTCAACTATCTCTTTTTTCATCTGTTTTGATAGCCTATAGAAATAGTAGATTAAGGACGTGATCATTGAAGGAACCATTAGTATGATTAGGGGGAGCCACCAGTTTGGAAGAGCCTCTTCTATTGTTCCTAGATAAATACCCCATAACATTAGATTCATATAGAGAGATAGGAAAGCACCTACGGCCAGAATCGCCTCAAAGTATCTGTTGACCCAATACGCTCGCTTCTCAAACGGTATCTTTGGAATGTAGGCGTAGAATGCTGGAAGATTGATGAGGTAAGGGTATTTGTTCAGCAGTGTGAAACGATATGTTGTAACAAGTATAATGATGATCGGCGCGATGCTCACAATAGGCAGCACGACTAGAAACACATCACTCGAACCGTAAGAATCAGGCTGCCCAGATAAATCAAAGTGCGTAGGAACCACCCCTTCAAGACTTGCATAAGCATAGAGACTTTGAAACCAGATTATGAATAACCCTATCACGTTCAGGCCTAGAAGCACTTTGCCGATTCGACTTAAAGGTAAACCAGGTGGAAATAAGAGAGTCTCATTCATCTGCCAACACCCTTAGCCTCTATTTTCCCTATCACTTTTTATGCATTTAACCAAGATTAAGGTCAGACGCGATCAAGAGTGACCATACTTACATAGGTTCATCCAATCACATTTCACAACTTTGTAAGGATTTACTATATAGAACCAAAAAGTTATCATTTCAGGAAAGAATAGGTTTATCAACGGTTGAAGATTCATCTCGCCAGTTGGGAATCCAGAATGGTTAGAGTTATAGGGATAGATCCTGGAACTATGAGCTTCGACTTCTGCGGGCTTGACGATGGCGAAGTCTTCTTGGAGCAGACTATACCTTCTGTCGAGATAGCTGAGAATCCCGGTGTAGTGATAGATACTCTCAAGTCTGCAGGCGACCTGGATCTGATAGTTGGGCCTTCCGGCTACGGCCTACCTGTCACTCACATCAGCAAGGTTGGCGATAAGGAGAACTTTGAGTTGATCCTGGTCAGACCGGGTGACCTCAAGATAGGCGTACTAGTAGGCCTACGCAAGCTGGTCAAGATGATGGCGGCCGAAGGTTTAAACGTCTACTTCATACCCGGCGTAATTCACCTTAAGACCGTGCCTGAACATAGAAAAGTGAACAAGATAGACTTAGGGACAGCTGATAAGCTCTGCTGCGCAACACTCGGAGTACATGACCAGTCCAGCCGCCTAGGGATTGACTACAGTGAGACATCCTTCATTATGGTCGAAATAGGCTTCGGGTACAATGCCATTATGGCTGTGGAGCATGGGAAAGTTGTTGATGGAATCGGAGGGACAGTCGCAGGCCCAGCCTTCTTAGCGCAGGGCCGCATGGATGGAGAGCTCTCGTACCTCCTAGATTCATTCACAAAGGACGTACTATTCAAAGGGGGTGCATCGTCAATAGCTGGTGACCCAATGATTTCTCCTGAAGAGTTCGCCAAGAAGCATAACGACTCTGAACGGTACAGAGTAGCGTGGGATGCTCTGATGGAGGGTGTAGAGCGAGATGTAGCAGCTATTCAGGTTGCTGTAAAGGATCCGCGTGAGATCCTGATATCCGGAAGGCTTTCAAGAGTGCCTGAAATCTATAGTGAAATCTCAAGCCGCCTCTCCAAGTATGGTGAGGTTAGAGAGGTTCAAGGTTTCGCTAAGACAGTGAAGGAGGCGGCGCAGGGTGCGGCTTTGATAGCTGATGGACTTGCTGGTGGACGTTATCAGGCTCTTGTTGAGGCTCTGGATATTCGTGGTGCAAGTGGAACGGTTCTGGATCATATCTATTTGAGGGAGTTGGATGGTTTGAAGAAGAAGTACGGCTTAACTTAGCCTTTATGATTATTCATATACTCCCTCGGTATATCTGAGTCGTATTGCGTCCTTCAAGTGATCTCTCTGGGCTTGGTTTCGTCAAGAACGGCATAGTTGAAACCATCGTTTCGACCTACGATGAGGAACGTAGTCCTAATGCTGCACCTATGGGGGTCTACACCGAAGATATGCGAAACATCGTACTGAAGCCGTTCAAGACTACCCAAACATATGAAAACCTGCTGAAGTTAAGGAGTGGAGTAGCGAATATAACCTCTGATCCAACTCTGTTCCACCGCACTGTATTCAAAGACGCAAACCCTGAGGGCAGGGTGCCTGGAGAATGGTTCACACATGCAGAGACAGTCGATGCGCCCCGTTTGATGAATGCTGACGCCTGTATAGAGTTCAGGGTAATCAGTGTCGAAGACTCAGAAGAGAAGGCTAGACTTCTATGCAGAGTTGAGAAGATACTTATGATCTACAAGCCTACCCTGCGGGTTTACAGCCGAGCTGTCTCAGCAGTTATTGAAAGCCTTATACACGCTACTCGAATAGAAGCCTTCTTGGCCTCGGGGGAAGCGAAGAAGGCTAAAGATTTGATAGGACTAGTCAAACACTACCACCGCATAGTTGAGAAGGTTGCTCCGAACTCAAAATATTCAGAAATTATGAGCGATATAAAGCGTAGAATAGACGGATGGAGAAGAGGTTGAAGGTACACGTTAAAACACCCGCCAGACTGCACCTAGGCATAATAGACGTAAACGGCGGACTGGGCCGAATATAC
>JARPAQ010000132.1 GCA_029460375.1 Nitrososphaerota archaeon
GGGTAGACACACTCTTCTATCGTCTTCAAAGGATCCGAACCACCTGCAAGAAGTTCTTCAGCAAGTCTTCTCGCAGTGTCTTCATCCCCATCTATTATAGACTGCTTCAGCTCCTCGATCTTATCGCTCATCTCCCGTGTTCCCAGACCGGGTACCAACCTCTCGTTATATTTGCTTATATCACGATGATTGTTGCGATTACGAGTATCCAGTCGAACCAGAAATCACTGGGTGATCCACCCATTAGTATACCGTACATTACGAAATAACTAATACCATCATTGAATTATTGTCGCGGCAAGCAAATCAGAAGATTTAGAAAAATATGGGGAAATGTAGGCGCAGGCATGTGGCTCCTGCACCAGCGGGGATGTCGATGACAGCCTACTCAAGGCCGCCACAACCCCACCTTCACAGATACCCCTTCTGTGAACCGTAATGGTTAGAGACGCTGCGCAGGGCAAACGACTGAAGAGGATGAATTCTTTAACAGACGTTTGTTAACCACAATTACGCGGGTCTCATCAAACCATAATTAACGGAGTACCTAGAAATAGTCTAGTACCTACAACTCCACAATCACTAAAACGGTGATCACAAATCGGCGGCTGATACAAGAGTGCCTAATATTTTGAGTTCCGTAAAGATATATTAAGAATGAATAACATAACCGTGCAGACTTGAGCGTAGAGCATAGTAAGGAAGAGATTCTTTCTGTTCTTAGAGAAATACCTCAGACAACAGTTGCAACCTTCAAAGGGTCCAAGATAAGGACACGAATCATGCACTTTGTGAATGATGACGAATTCAACATTTACCTAGCTTCATTAAAAGGGGATCCAAAGACCATTCAAATGACGCAGAACCCCAGCATATCCCTCTTGGCGTTAAAGTATGAAGGCGAGTTTCCATCAGCGACTGAGGTGGAGATCACAGGCTGGGCTGAGATTGTTCCTGACGAAGATGCTCGCAGTAAGTGGTTCAAAGAAGAGGCTTCAAAGTCACCTATAGTGAAGTATATGGTAGATACTGGCAACACTGATAAGTTGGATCTGATTCGAGTTCGCCCTGAAATCGTCAAGTATCGAGTGGCCCAAGAGATCGTGCAAGGGATACCTCCAACCGTCTTGCAGTTCCCTGAGAATAAGAGGTATGAAGATGATGCAGCGATCATTAAACGAAAGGCCAAGAGTTGGGTAACCGAAGTTAGACTCCCATTCCTCACAGCTACCCTTGTACCCGTGATTCTGGGCACTGCGATAGCAGGAGTCACAGTGAGTGTATTCAATCCCCTCTTCTTCGCCCTAGCTCTACTAGGAGCCGCTTCTCTCCACATGGGTGCAAACGTCATCAACGACTACTTTGACCATAAAAGCGGAACTGACGATATGAACACGGAGTTTGTCAGACCCTTCAGCGGAGGAAGTAGAGTGATTCAACTCGGGTTGCTCACACCACTCGAAGTCATGAGTGGCGGCATATTCTTCCTTCTAATAGGCACAGCAATAGGCATCTTCTTCGTATGGGTTTCAGGATATTTCATACTTGCACTTATGCTAATAGGTTTGGTATCAGCCTACTTCTATACCGCGCCTCCATTGAATCTGGCTTCCAGAGGCATAGGAGAGATCTTCATAGGGTTGAACTTCGGATACCTCATGACAATCGGAGCATACTATGTGCAGACTCAAACCTTAAGCCTAGAACCGCTGGTTGCAGCCACACCTGTCGCCCTTCTGATAGCTGCGGTGCTTTACATCAACGAGTTCCCAGATTATACAGCCGATAAGGCAGCAGGCAAATGGCATCTTGTAGTCAGACTAGGTCGGAGCAAGGCGGCTATAGGTTATTTGGTGCTTATCATAGCCACGTATGCATCCATCGTGCTGGCTGTCGCCCTAAATATGATGCCGATGTTCACGTTGATTAGTCTGCTTACACTTCCGCTGGCGGTGAAAGCGATCAGATATGCGCTGGCCTACCATTCCCAAACACCTGACTTGATACCAGCAAACGCAGCCACGATCAACGTTCACATCTTAACAGGTGTTATGTTGATTGCAGGCTACATCTTATCTATGCTTCCGTCTAACCAACTATTGATCACCTCGACGCTTGCAGTTGGCACTGGGCTATTGGTGACTTACATCTATAGGCAGATAGGTAGACAGCAAAGAGTAGCTGCAGGAGTTAGGCAGGTAGTGTCATCTAACGTGAATCAATCCTCGCTACCTAAGTAAGCTTGACATAGTGTGAACTGCTGCAATTGATTAATAGGGAGACCGGGTCTGTTACGGAGCAGAGCTGGAAGTCTCCTTAACTTTTCGAACAGCAGCGTCTGCCAAAATATTACCAAGATCTTCAGCTTCCTGAACATTACTCGGGGTGGGTGAGCCCTGTGCTTTAACAGATGTTCCAACAATTTCGGAACTTAGACCCTTTATGCTGCTCTCTAGCTGGTTGAAAGCGCCTCCTCCCCATGTATAGTTACCGAAGAGACCGAATACTCGCTTTTTGATCCTTTTCAACTTGATCATTTCGAGAAGATTTGTTATAGGTGGGAATATGAAGCTGTCATACACAGGGCTTCCAACCGCTATGGCAGGTGCTTGCCATAACTCCATTAAGATATCGCTTTGCTCACTGTAAGATACATTGAAGATGATGTCTTTTACACCTTGTTCTCTAACGCCTCGGGCTACAGCTTCCGCCAAAGTCTCTGTATTTCCGTACATAGAACCGTATACAATAACAACCTTCTCTTCGAACTTCCCTGAGCATAACTCAGCGTAGAGATTCTTGATTTCTGAGGAATTTTTCTGGTAGATTGGTCCGTGGGTTGAAGCAATTACTTGGATGGGCTTGTCGAACTTATCGAATTTTTTGATGGCTTTATCGATAAAGGGTGCATAAGGCGAGAGGACGGCTGCGAAATATCGTTTAACATCATTCTTGTAGACTTCATCAAACTTGTCATCATGTATTTGGCCGCCGATGGCGCCGAATGAGCCGAATAGATCACCTGAAAACATTACACCGTCTTCAGGAAGGTAGGTGGACATGGTTTCTGGCCAATGAATACAGGGGGTGTCAATGAATCTCAAAGTCTTTCCGCCTAAATCAACCATCACCCCATCCTTCACAATAATGTCGTTAAACGGGACTCGATGATAATGCCTTACAAATTCAATGCCATTCTCTGTACCGATCACAGAAGCTTTAGGAGCAACAGAAAGAATTTTGGAAAGCGAGCCGGCGTGATCTGGCTCAACATGATTCAGGACGATATAATCCATGTCTGCTGGATCAATAAGACGCCGTAATGCCGTGATATATTCTTCGAAAAAATCCTCTTTCACAGTATCAATTAACGCTTTCTTGTCGTTTCCAAGCACAAGATAGGAGTTATAGCTTATTCCATTCGGAAGACTCCATAAGGCTTCAAAGAGCTTAGATCGAGTATCGTTGACACCTACCCAA
>JARPAQ010000133.1 GCA_029460375.1 Nitrososphaerota archaeon
AACCCGCCAAGACGATCTGAATCTTCTACAAAGAATAGGTGAAAGACTACCTGTAGACGCCATCCAACTCATCGGCGAAACACCCTACACCCCCCAGCTAAGAAAATTATTCCCAGACACCCGCCTCATAAAAGTGATTCACGCAGAACCTGAAGGCCTAATTCAGTCAGCCTTAGAATCTTCAAAACTTTACGACGCAATCCTCATAGACTCCAAAGTAAAGAATCAACTAGGAGGCACAGGAGAGGTACACGACTGGAACCTGAGCCGCAAGGTCACAGACGCAGTCAAACCTACACCTGTGATATTAGCCGGAGGGTTAAACCCATTCAACGTAGAGGATGCAGTTAAGATAGTCCAGCCGTACGCGGTTGATGTTTCCAGCGGGGTGGAGTCTACGCCGGGTGTGAAGGATCACAGTAAGATTGAAAGGTTCATAGAGAATGCTAAGAGGGTGAGGATTTGACACGGCTAAGTGAAAACCCGGTATCGGGAAAATACGGAAAGTTCGGCGGACGGTTCGTTCCCGAAACCCTTATGCATGCCTTGGAGGAGTTAGAGGAAGCCTATGACAGGCTTAGCGTAGACAAGAAATTCAAAAAAGAGTTGGACAACTATCTATCTGAATACGCTGGGCGACCTACCCCTCTATACTACGCTGAAAACTTGACTCGCAGTCTCGGCGGAGCCAAGATATATCTGAAGAGGGAAGATCTCCTTCATAGCGGAGCGCATAAGATCAACAACACTTTGGGTCAGGGTCTGCTGGCGCGCCGTATGAACAAACACCGGGTAATCGCTGAGACAGGTGCGGGGCAGCATGGTGTGGCGACGGCTATGGCTGCCGCGGTTCTGGGGTTGAAGGCTGAGATCTATATGGGTGCTGAGGATATAGAGCGGCAGAAGCTCAATGTTTTTCGTATGAGGCTCTTGGGTGCCGATGTTCATTCGGTGGAGAGCGGCTCGAAGACTTTGAAGGACGCTATAAACGAAGCTATGCGTGACTGGGTTACGAACGTCGAAACGACATACTACCTTCTAGGCTCGGCGGTGGGGCCTCACCCTTACCCAAAGATTGTGAGAGACTTTCAGAGAGTAATAGGCTCCGAGATAAGACGTCAGGTTACAAAGGCTGAAGGGCGGCTTCCAGATATACTTGTCGCATGTGTGGGTGGAGGAAGTAACGCCATCGGGACCTTCTACCCCTTCATAGATGACCCGGAAGTTCGTCTGATAGGTGTCGAAGCTGCTGGTAGAGGATTGGAGACTGGTGAGCATGCGGCCACCTTGAACGTTGGGGAGGAGGGTGTTCTACATGGTATGCTTACCTTTCTTCTTCAAGACGAGGATGGTCAGATACAACCTACGCACAGCATTTCAGCCGGTCTAGACTATCCGGGTGTGGGGCCCGAGCATGCTCTCTTGAAGACTTTGAAGAGGGCTGAGTACAAGGTGGCGGATGATAAGGAGGCGGTCGACGCCTTCAGACGTCTTTCTGAGATGGAGGGTATAGTGCCTGCTCTGGAACCTGCACATGCTCTTGCGTACGTCGAGAAGTTGGCGCCGACTTTGAGTAAGGATAAGGTGATAGTCGTTTGCTTGTCGGGGCGTGGTGACAAGGATGTGGAGGTTGTAGCTAAGGCTCTGGGTGAAGAGGTAAGATCCTGATAGAGGATACTTTCAGAAGGCTGAAGGAGAAGGGTGAAGCGGCTCTCATAGGGTACATAACGACGGGGATACCGAGCCCCGACAAGACTCCTTTGGTTGCTGAGGCTCTTATCCGAGGAGGGGTAGATATACTTGAGCTAGGTGTACCCTTCTCAGACCCTATAGCGGACGGCCCGACTATACAGGCTGCTTCGCATCAAGCTTTGAACTTGGGTGTAACCCCGAAGTCCGTCTTTAGCACTGTTGAAAAGATAAAGGGCAAGTATGATGTGCCGATAGTTCTCCTCACTTACTACAATCCTATTTACAGAATGGGTATCGGCAGTTTCATGGAGACGGGCAGGAGCCACGGTGTAGACGGTCTGATAGTGCCTGATCTCCCGGTTGAAGAATCGGGCGAATACCGTAAATTCGCCGAGAAGTATGGTGTTGACACGATATTTCTCGCTTCACCGGCAACGTCTGTGGAGAGGCTGGAGAAGATAGTGGATGTATCTTCAGGTTTCTTGTACCTAGTGTCGCTCTATGGTGTGACGGGAGCGCGCTCCAAGGTTGAGGCGAGCACTCTGGATCTTGTGAAGAGGTTCAAACAGTATACTTCGGGGCGGGTCAACTTGGCTGTAGGCTTCGGGATATCTAAGCCGGAGCATGTGAAGAGCGTTGTGTCTGCAGGGGCGGATGGAGCTATAGTGGGGAGCGCATTTGTCAAGATGGTTTCTGAAGGTGTTATGTTGAAGCGGCTTGAAGAGTTGGCGGTCTCCTTGAAGCAGCCTACACGGTCGCCGAGGGCCTGATTATACGCCAATATTCTCGAATCAGGCTTTGAAGGGTCTTCAGAACCATAGCGCCTAGCCCGGCTAGTACGAATATCAGCATAGGCACTTCGAAGGGCATCAGGCTGTCTCTTATCAGCATCGATGCTCCGTTCTTGACTGTTAGGTACAGTATGATGGTCATGCCTGAGAGGTAGAGCCAGCCTAGAAACATCACTGTGAACTTGAACGCTAAGGAGTGAAACCTCTCTGCCAACTCACTATTCCCCAGTCTGATAAGAGGATGTATTATCTATAATCTGTAACAAGTATGTAACCGAACGTACAGAAGAGCTGGACAACTATGCTTATTTAGCCTGCCTCTGATTCAAATGGTTGGGTGAGACGTTATGTCCGGAACAGGCGGCGGAGAGGTTAAGCGCGTAGTTGTGAAGCTCAGCGGAAGCATATTCAAAGCTGATATCGAGCAGTCTGATCTTAAGCCGTTTGTAGATGTCTTCTCAGACCTTGGAAAAAGAGGTGTGAAGATGGTTCTGGTCGCTGGTGGAGGTAAGAATGCTAGGCGCTATATAGCTGCTGCTAAAGACATGGGTGCTGACGAATCTACTCTTGATGAAGTCGGTATCATCGTTTCAAGACTGAACGCTATGCTCCTTGGAGCAGGTTTCGGTGGATTGGCGTACCCTTCTGTCCCTACTTCTCTTGGAGAAGTTGCGGAGGCGTTTGAGGAGAAGGGGATTGTAGTTACAGGCGGTCTTCATCCAGGTCAGAGTACAAATGCTACTGCTTGTCTTATCACTGAGCGGGTTAGGGCGGATCTCTTCCTGAACACTACTTCGGTAGACGGTGTATACACGAAGGATCCGAAGTTAAGTGGGGACGCTGAGAAACTGTCCACTGTGACCGTGGAGAAGTTGAAGGAGATATTATCTGGCTCATCTATGGGTGCAGGAACCTATGAGCTTATGGACACGGTGGCTTTGAAGATAATTGAGCGTTCACAAATACCGTCGAGAATAGTACTATGCTCTCCAGAAGTAATAAAACAGGTTCTTGAAGGCGGAGATGCCGGTACACTTCTTGTTTCTAGGTGAGAGTTTCAGGTGAGCGAGTCTCGTAAAGGATTTGTGCATCCTCATACTCACTGCCGCCGATGCGGCAAATCTATTCCAGTCAACAAAGAGTTCTGCTCGAAGCAGTGCACTGAAGAAGACGTTAAGGCTCAGCAGAGAAGTAAGCGTACAAGCCGAATATACATGCTCATCTTCATTGTCTTGATGATAATGCTTTTACTATGGTCCTTTCCGCTAGGTGGTTGACAGAGGCTCAGATCCAAGGGCAATCTAAATAACCTCTGTGCTGTGCGGGGGTAGCGAAGCCAGGTCAAACGCGGAGGACTCAAGATCGCGCATTCAAAGGAGAAATCCTCTCCTTTTAGAGGTTCGTGGGTTCGAAACCTAGCATAGGCGGAAATCCCACCCCCCGCACTAAAGAATATGGATATATTGTGATCACCTAGTTGCAAGGAAGCGTAGGTTATCTACACTGGCAGTCCAACGGATGTTACAAACAACATTTTATAGCGTATTATCTTGCTCTCTGGATATAAGGGTAAACGAATGCGGAAACCGCGGGAATACCGTCTTTACGGAGTCTTTAACCATCCTATTAGGGCGAAGATTATTGATCTACTTCACACCCGAGGTTCGATGAGTTTTACTGAATTAAGAAGCGAAATTTCAGTAAGCGTCGGAAGCATATACTACCATCTATCCGTCCTAGGGGAACTCATTACACAAGATGAGAAGAAGAGATATCTTCTTACAGACCTCGGCGTCAGAACCGCTAAACATCTTGGAACAAACCCATTAGAAGCAACCCCCCGAACCCCAAGTGCTAATCTGCCTATAACTGAACGACTGGCTCCCATCATATCAGGCTCTTTTATACTTCAAGGCGTGAGTTTATCCCCTCTTAGGCATAGCGTTGAAGCCGTCTTAATCATATTATTAGGCGGATGGGTAACTTCTTTGGCAGGTCTAGAGCCACGAATGCTATTCTTGTTTGAGGGAACATCTCTTTCTTCAACGTCGATTGTTCTGAACTTTATTCTTGGGTGGTTCGCCATCTTCGCTGTTTCAGATATTGTTGCCACCACGGTCTTCAAAAGTCTGAAGGGACATCTCTCATTACTCGTAGGCTCAACCTATGCCCTTCTCCCTCTGATTCTATTCGCATTACTCTGGCTCTACCGTGAAACATATCCTTTGAGCTTAGCTGGGGCTTTTGGAGTGTGGCCCTTTAGAATACTGTTCTTCCTCCTGCAGGTTTGGAGCTTTCTTATCCTTTCGTCAAGCATCAAGATTTCGAAAAACTTGACTGCAAGTAGATCGGTCATAATCGTATTGTTTTTGGTCTACCTCAACATCACCTTTACTCTTCTAGAAAACATACCCTAATGCCTACTCTAAAAAATTAGAGTAACAAGTTCTAATATTCTAGAATATGCGGGTTATAAGAACTCAACTATCCTATAGTTTAGGCGGTAGTAAATCGAATGTTTACATTGCATCGGCCAAAATGGCTCGGAATACTACTTGCTTGTTTGTTAATCTCTGGAATAGTAGTTCCTATTATGCAGGGGTTAGCAGTCGCACAGGATAGAGATA
>JARPAQ010000016.1 GCA_029460375.1 Nitrososphaerota archaeon
CTTAGAAAAATACCTAGACTTTTTAGACTATGTACGTCAACAAGGTTCCGTTATCTTAACTACGTTAAATGAAAAAACGGAGAGCGGAGCCGCTTTCCCAGATTTTGATCCTTCTTATCTTTATGAGGGAAAAACACTGATTAAAGGGAATCAGGAATTTGAACAACTTTGGAAAGAATTTTCACCATATAAACAGATCTGGTCTGGGATAATGATATCACTTAGAGCGCAAAAAAAAGACCGTGAATTGAATAAAGACGATATAGCTAAAATAAAAGATTTTAAGATAATCTTGAAGCGTGTCCTTATCTTCAACAAGAAACTTCGTGAAGAACTCGTAGAAGATTTTAAAGTACGTTAAGGTATGATTCGAAACAAAGTTGCTATTTCTCAGTTATACTTTACACTATCCTGAAGGAAGATGAGATCCTAGTGTTCAAAATCGCACCTAGAGAATCAGCATACAGATAAACTGATTTCAAGGCACACCGTCTGTGGTCGACGACAAGATAACGTCACGAGAATTCTGCGTTCTAGTCCTGCATAAGAATCAAAATTGAAGTCTATTCCTATAGTAATAACCTTGCAGTAAAGTATTCTGAGACACCCCTTCAATAATAAATTTGGCAGTCGCTTCACTCTTCAATCCATGCATAGGCCTACGAAGTTAACAAAACCCTTTAATCTCTCAAATAGGCAAGATACCACGAAGCAAAAGCCTTCAGGGACTTCGCTCTATGCGAATACCTATTCTTCTCCTCTAAAGACATCTCGCCGAAGGTGCTACTTTGTTCTTCCGGGATAAATACAGGGTCGAAACCAAAACCATAACTACCGCGCATCTCCATAGATATTCGTCCCGTGGCAACTCCTAGAAAGATCTTGACAGCAGGCTTCATCAAATCATCGATGTAGGCTATAGCTGATCTGAATTCGGCTCGTCTATCCTCTTGACCTTCAAGGAGCTTCAAAACTCCTTCGCAACCTAACGTCTCATAGACATAAGCTGAATACGGCCCTGGGAAGCTGTTCAAACTCTCTATGAAGAGACCTGCATCCTCCACTATTATGGGGCCTGAAACCCGGTTCTTGGCGTCTCTGACAGAGGTTGCTGCGATAGTCTCTAAGTCTTTATCCTGAACCTCTAGCGTCTTCTCTTTGACCATCTCAATTTCAAAGCTGTATGACGAAAGTATCCTCTGGGCTTCCTGAAACTTGTGCCGATTACCCGTTACAAACCGTACTGTTCTTCCTCTACTCAACCCGTTTATATCGCCCTCTTCGCTCAACATCCTTCATACGCTTCAACACACTGTTTGTTTCAGATCCACCCATAATCTCCTGATAACCCTCTAGAACAGTCTTCATAATTCTGTCGGCATAGGTATTGTGGGCGCTCTGGACGATCATATTCAAGAGGTGTAGATCTACGGCTCTATCTTCAAGTCTATGAGAGTAGAATGACAGCCCAAAATCTATGAGCGCAAGCCTATCGTCCGTTATGATAAAGTTTGAAGTAGTAAGATCACCGTGGACTATATCCCCATGATGTAGACGTGCTATGTACCGTCCTGCTTCTCGGCACCACTTCTCTAACACATCCTCTTCACCTGCATCGAGGATCTCCTTCATACGACTTCCAGGTATGAACTGCATAACTATTTCAGCCTGCTTTCGATCTACAAAGTAGACAAGAGGAGTAGCTACGCCTAATCGTTTCGCTTCAAAGAGAAAAGAGGCTTCGCGAAGTGTCCTTTGCCCCCTTATCCGAGCGTCTAAAACAGCCTGCCTGAAACTTTTAGCCTCCCTGATCTTAAATATAGCCGCCTCTCCGAACCACTCTCCAAGATAAATAGAAGCTTCAGCCCCTTTCTTCAAGAGCTTCGCCAATCCACATCCACCTCGTCCAGCCTCCAAGACTGCCTAACCGAACTCTCAGAAATATCCATAGTGACACCCACCTCGAAAGCCTGTAGACCGTTCCACGCTATCTGAGCCCCGCAGTCACCGCTATAACCTCGAGGAACCGAAAGAAACTTGGTGCCGTGAATCTTACAGACTCCCTGAAGCATACTCTGAAGCCTACTGTTCGCCGCAACTCCACCAGCCAACAGAAACTCCTTCTTCTCCGTGAACGCTAAAGCCCGCTCAACCGCCTCGGCCATCATAGCGAAACCAGTCTCCTGCATAGAGAAGCAGACATCTTCAAGAGTCATACCTTCACTTAGAAACCTCTTCGACGCTGTAAGCAACCCAGAAAAGGATACATCATTACCCTTCACAGTATAGGGAAGATCCAGATAGTTCTGAGACTTCTGGGCGAGTTCTTCAAACTCCTTGCCGAAGGGTGAGCTGTAACCAGCTGTGCGCCCAAACTGATCTATAAGCTGCCCTACCGTTATATCCAGAGTTTCGCCGAAGACTCTCCACCGCCTCGATGTGAAGGCTGTTATGACGGTATGTCCACCAGACACAAGAAGAACCAGAGGATCTGAAGACTTGGTGAGCATAGCGGCGAGCTCTATATGTGCTACTGCGTGGTTTACCGGTACAAGCGGCTTCTTGTAGTATGCGCTGATTGATCTCGCTACTACCGCACCTATTCTTAGGCATGGTCCTAGCCCTGGCCCCTGTGAGAAGGCTATGGTGTCTACGTCTTTTATCGTGGTATCTGCTTTTCGTAGGGCTTCTGAAACTGTGGAGGCTGCTATCTGAACATGGTGTCTTGAGGCTTCTCGAGGATGTATGCCCTTCCCTTTTTCAGGGTGGTATATTTTCCGTATATCTGACAGTATTTCAGGCGTCCCACCTCGCTTAGTTGACACTACGGAGACTCCGAACGTGTGGGCGGTGGACTCTATGCCTAGGCAGACGGTGCCTTCTTTAGAGCCTTCTTGTTCTCCGGTAGAGGTTTCCGAGGATCTCAAGGTGTGGTTTCACCTCCATAGAGAAGTTATCGAACCTTGCTCTTTCAAACTTAGTGTCTTCTCCGCTGCTTGTAACTTGATATTTAGCTGCATGGATAACTCCGCTGCTCTTCTCGATATCACGGCTCAACTGAGGTATGTATATAGTGGCAGCATAGCCCAAAGTGTCTTCCCCATCTCTAAATATGAGGGAGTACAACGTATACCAGCTCTTACCAGATGCTCGCTTCTTCACTTCAACTCGCCTAGCTTCATTGAACTTTCTTCTAGAGAGTATATGCATAACCTCCTTCAGCATATCCATTTCTACAACCCTCTTCTCGTAAAACTTGGATTCAGAGGGTGAACTCAGAGTCTTCTTCAAGAGTCTTCCCAAGTC
>JARPAQ010000134.1 GCA_029460375.1 Nitrososphaerota archaeon
GTGCAAAACTTACGCCTACAGTTATACCTCTATGCCACCCCATACCTATAGAAAGCACAAACATAAAGTTCGAATTCATAGATTCCGGCTTGAAGGCTACGGCGACAGTGATCGCCACAGGCAAGACTGGAGTCGAGATGGAGGCCCTCTCAGCGGTTACAATCGCCCTCCTTAACATCTGGGATGTCGTGAAGATGTACGAAAAGGATGCGGACGGACAGTACCCTGATACACAGATATCGAATATACGGGTCGTCAAGAAGGTGAAGCGATGAAACCTCACGAGGAGCACAGGCAAGCAGCCCCTCACGAGGTGAAGATAAGCATCATAACGGTAAGCACCTCAAAGTATCAGGACGCTCAGAGCGGCAAAGATGTGGATGATGTCTCGGGAGAGACGGCGAGAAATATGGTTGAGAAAGCAGGATACAGACTCGTCTCTAAAAAACTCATAGACGACAACATAGATATGATACGGCTCACAGTGTTCAAGAGTATATACGAAGAGGGTGCAGACGCCGTCATTCTGACAGGAGGGACAGGCATATCCAGTAGAGACGTAACCATAGAGTCTCTAAGACCACTCTTTGAAAAGGAGCTGGACGGCTTCGGAGATATCTTTCGAGGTGTGAGTTACCGTCAGATAGGTTCACCCGCCCACCTTTCAAGAGCAGCGGCAGGAGTAATCGATAGACGAATCGTATACTGCCTACCTGGATCACCCAACGCGGTGGAAACGGCGTTAGATCTGATTCTACCCGAGCTTCCTCACGCCATCTATATGGCTCAAGGATGAAAAGTGGTCTTTTCAGCCGACGAGTTCTGTGAAACGCATGGAGTATATTGCTGATACTTCTTTAGTTTCGCAGTCTTTGCATATGCAGGACTGGAATGTCTTGGTTGAACCGCATGCATCATTGTATCTACATTCTTCGCATTCAACAGGTGCTCCGCATATGAAGCATTTCAACATAACCTCTACATCCTCTTTCAACGCGCTCTGCAGCAGAGCCGCCACAAGACGCATATCAGTTTCAGGTGTGGCTTGAAAGCCATTGGATTTATCGTACTTTAACCCCGCATCTTTAACCAGCTTTTTGAAGACATCTCCACCCACTTGGGGCATCCAGAACCATTCTCCGACAACTATCTTCAACCCTTAGCGACCTCCCGTGAAATCCTCTGAACCTCTTTTCTAAGAACCTTTACCGTAGACTCGTCCAGACGCAGCTTATTCCTAACTTTAACCTCATAGTTCTTCGAGCGGCTGAGAAGCGCGATGTAAGGAAGATAGATGAGCGCAGCGTCCCTACTTGATACATGATGCGGCTTCGCGAGGCTCGAAGATATGTATCCTAGTTGTCTCCTTTCATTCCAGATTCTTAACTGAAGGTTCCAAGGCAGAGACTCTTCACCATACCGCACATCAGCCCCCTGCAAAGCGTTGAAAACAGAGTTTGCAAGGATCTGGTCAAAGTATCTCAGCAGCCTATAATTCTGGGTTCTACCTATCTCTGCTACGAGTTCATCTGCCTTCGAAAGCTCCCCAAGAACTTTAACCAGCTTTTCACCTTCTACACCGCTGCTCATTATACTTTGAAATATGGCTCGTATCTTATCTCTAGGCTGCGCTTTGCAGCTGCTTAAAGCTAGATACGCTTCTCTACTCGATGACGAGTCGAAGAATATCTTTAAAGCTTCAACCAAAGTTATCTGAGTATCCCTAATTTCTGAAACAATTTCACCAGTTCCAGACGCAGCAACCTGAGCGCTGTTCACAGCGGCCCTGACATCACCATTAGCATCTCTCACAATCATCTCCAAAGTACCCTGATCTAGAGTCAACCCCTCTCTTCCAAGAATACTCTTGATAACCATCTCCAGAAGCTTCGGAGGAACCCTCTGGAACCTGAAGACCTGAGAACTCTTAGCCAGCTTCACTATCTTCTTGTCATCCTCAACATTAGCAACCATAACAACAGGGATTCTGCTACTCTTTATCAGATCCTGAAGAAACTCAATGCCTCCCCTATCTTGGCGGCCGTATATACCGTCCACTTCATCCAGAAATATCAGAAGCTTCTCCTCGAACAAAGTTGTATGCAGCCTCAAGGGGCCCAACCGCTCTTCAAGCTTACTCTTCGTCCTTACATCGCTAGCATTTAACTCCAGAACTTCGAAGCCTAGATTCTTAGCCGTGGCGTGCACGAGAGTTGTTTTACCTACGCCTGGGGGTCCTAGGAGAAGGGCGGGTCGGCTCTTTCTGCTCCAATTCTTGAGCCACTTGATGAAGTTGAGCCGGGTCTCTTCGTTTCCTATCATCGTGTTCGGATTTGCAGGACGATATTTTTCAACCCACATAGCGCACACCTACAGCTAGTATATTCCTCCTATTATGAAGACGAGCATACCGATTATCATACCTATCAGCGTCAGATTCTTTATCTTCAATGCATTGGTTTTTGTAGAGTCCCTAATTATCTTTACAGCAGCATATATGAAGAGTACGTCGGGTAGAAGGATGAGGGTTGAAAAGACGACTCCTACCTCACCTGTAACTATAGGGATGACAGTGGAGGACGCAGCTCCTAGAAAGAGCACCCCACCGACGATTGCTGCAGCGTGAGATCCATATACTCTGGCTACCGAGTTGACACGCCTAGCTTCATCACCTTCCACATCGCTTATTGTCTTCACAACCTCTCTACCTGTAGCTGCAAGAAAAGAGGTGAGTGCCAGAAACCAGAGGAGAAGGCTCTCAATCCTTCCCACAGCCGCTCCACCATATATGTAAGGTATCGCTACAGATGCGGCCACCATCATATTACCTAGGAGTATCTGCTTCTTTCCCCAGTAGTTGTATACCCACGCTATAGCTGCGAAGACCGTGGCGATGATGAAGTTTTCAAGACCGGTGAAGAGGGATGTTGCTATTCCGAGGATGAGGAGGATGGCAGCGTATACGGCTGCGGTTCTGAGAGATATTCTGCCGCTTGCTAGAGGTCTGTTGGGGTTGTTTATTCTATCTACGTCTAGGTCGTACCAATCGTTCACCACCATAGAGTAGCTCGAGATGAGGAAGCCGGTTAGAAAGCCGAGTATGGTGGGTGTGGAGAGGAGTTCTAGGGGGGCTGATACTGCTACTCCTACGACTACTGCGAATCCCACCATGATGGAGTTTACGGGTCGGGTGAGCATTATGAGGTCTATCGGTCTGCTCATCTTCTTCTCTTCTCGGTATCGGACTTAGATTAGGGTGTTACTGAACGGATTAAAGGTTTTCAAGTCTTGCCCTAGACACCTTGTAGTATATCACTTCGCCTCTGCTCTCTATGACCGCAACTATGGGGTCTTTCCCCATCCTCGCTATCTGATCTACAGATACGCTCATATCCTTGACAGGAATCTCCCTACCTTGATCCAGCCCGAATACAACAGACTTGGCTGGCTTTACTCCGAACTCTCCTCTGCTGTAGACTCTGAAGTCTACGCCGAATCCGAAACCCTCCTTCGCGACATATCCCCTGCTCCTCAAATCACGGTATATCAGAAACTTTGTCCAAGCATCACGGTCCCTCTTAAGGGCAAACTCAACCATGTTATTTAGCTGTATCCGAGATTTGCCTCTTTTGACCTTCAGTTTATCTGCATAGATGAGGAACAGAGCCTCGTAATCCTTCAGGTACAGCCTCTTCCCCTTCATATCCCCGTATCCTCTCTCCTCAAGCTGCCCCTTGGCTTCGGGGCCGATTACATAGACACCGTCATCGGAAAGCCGCCCAGATACTATTGATATCTCTTCAGACAAACCGTTACCCCTCCAATACGGTTCTCATTTAACCATTCCTAAGTGACTGTGAATAGTGGCAAGGATTACTAAACCGAAAAGGATGATATCCTGATAATTGAAGTTTGTTCAATTAAGGGTAGTCTATCTTACTAGTAAGCCCAAACCCAAAAATCCATAAGATCGATAAGCAAATTCTGATCTTCCACAGGAGCGTAATATAGATGCCAACGGCACTTAACCTCACGCCCCCCGCGCCCCTAGCCCTCAACCGCTCACCTAACACCAACCAACCCAAAAACAAACTGCAAAAAATCTAAACGAACACGTCAATCTAGCCCAGAGCACCTTACATAAGGGTTAAAATCCTTTGTCGAGTAAGAAGCCTTGATGAACAAGCATATATATGTATCACATCTCATTTACATAGAGCTGACCTGATTATGGGATTGAAATTAGCTTGTCGAGATATGGGACTTGATTGTTCCTATGTCTCTCGTGGCGAAACTATGGAAGAACTAATGGCAGATGCTGGACCGCACGGCAAAAAGATCCACGGCTATACAGACGAACAACTAAACAGTCCAGAAATGATGGAAAAAGTCAAAGCAGCAGTCAAGCAAGAGTAACCTAGTGAACAGACACAAACACCGAAGCCTTCCACAAATCCACATTCGACATAGGGACACGGATATCCTAGAAAAGGGGTAACTTCCCCATCCTCCTTTTTTTTCTCATTACAAACTTACCTGAAAGCCAACGGTACGAGTACATAGAAGTCATCAGAAAAGTGTCCACACCTTTCCCCCACACCGCAGATCTCTAACCACACATCAATCACCAACCTGCCCAAACCAAAGCGCGCTAAATCTAAACGTTATGATCAATCTAACCCTCCGCACATAAATCAAACGATAGTCGGTAACCACCATATCTCCGATCGTTGAATCGCTCTTTTTCCGCTGGCACTCAGCATGACTTTGGTTAGCAAAATCTATTTATAGGTTTGGTCGCATAAATAGGAAGGTGGTTTGATTTGTTGTTCGTTGTAAGGCATACTCACACGGCTGAAATGTGTCCGGGAGGATCAGTAAGACCTGATAGGGAGTTCCTTACCAAGCTGGAGGAGCAGATCAGCAAGGGTGGGGTGAAGCTTATCGAAGGTTACGTTGACGGACCGGGTCACGAATTCTACTTTGTTGTTGAGGCAGACGATAGCGTAGTACTCAATACAGCTCTGGAGCAACTGAGGTTGGTAGGGGATAACAGAATAGTTCCAGTGATGAAGTTCTCGGACGCAGTAGCTTGGGCTAGAAAGATAGGGATCCAGAAGTAGCTCCAAGAAATGCTAAAGCTTACACTCTTAATACTATAACCGAAGAAAAAATACTATACAAGCTG
The DNA here is from genome assembly GCA_029460375.1 of Nitrososphaerota archaeon. Lineage (GTDB taxonomy): Archaea > Thermoproteota > Nitrososphaeria > Nitrososphaerales > JACPRH01 > JARPAQ01. The sequence goes on from JARPAQ010000134.1 coordinate 5,189, forward strand.
TCCAGACTGCAAAACCTCAGTCAAGATAAGGTCAGAGAAAAATGCTTGAGCAGGTTCCCTTCACACAGTTGAAGTATCACGCCGACTACTGTGCCTTAACTAAGCGGATGGGTTTTCCAGTAAGACATTATGCGATGTATTCGAATAATTCTCCAAAAAGAAAGCATAGAAACCTTCTTCAATAAATAATATTCATCAATTCCTAACCTACTGTTCAGCATTTGAATAAAGTGCTGGTCTGCCACTACTTTTAATTATATAGCGTTTATGACTCGGTTTGAAAGGTATCGTGGATTTCTTTACTGAAAGGACTGTAAGATGGGATGACGGAACAGTCGTTCTGATAGATCAGCGTAGACTCCCTAATAGATTCACCTACATCAGATGCACCGACCACACACAGATAGCCAAGACGATAAGAGACATGAATGTAAGAGGAGCCCCCGCCATAGGAGTAGCTGCCGCTATGGGTCTAGCCCTCACCGCGCACAACAGCAAGGCTGAAACGAAGCGGGAACTGCTCGTCGAACTTGAAGAGGCCAGCAGAGAACTTGTGGAAACTAGACCGACGGCAGCCAACTTAGCTTGGGCAATAAAGAGAATCTTCCGTAAGGCCTCTGAAGCTGAAGGAGACATAGGCCACCTGAAGCAAACTATAATCGAAGAAGCCGAGCGAATGGCCGATGAAGACGTAGAGATTAACAGAGAAATCGGGAGGAACGGATCACCCTTACTTAAAGACGGGGACACAGTGCTCACCCACTGTAAATGGCTTTAAAGGCCAGCAGAATGCGGGTGCACTTGCGACTGTCGGGTACGGAACGGCGCTGGGTGTGGTTAGGACCGCCTCTGAAGAAGGTAAGTGTATACAGGTATTTGCCACTGAGACTCGTCCAGCCCTTCAAGGCGCTAGGTTGACGACCTACGAGTTGAGCCATGATGGTTTCTACGTCACCTTGATAGCTGACAGCATGGTGGGGTACGTTATGAACCGAGGGATGATTGACACGGTTCTAGTCGGAGCCGATAGGATAACTCGAACCGGCCATATATTCAACAAGATAGGAACATACCAAATAGCTATTCTAGCTAAGAAGCACGGTGTCCCGTTCTACTGTGCTGCTCCAGCGTCGACTTTCGACTTGGAGAATGATTGGCGTGACGTTGTGATAGAGGAGCGGAGCATAGATGAGATGATCAAGATCGGCGGTAAACGGATGGCTGCCAAGAAGGTCAAGATATTTAACCCAGTCTTCGACATAACACCTCCAGAGCTGGTGACCGGCATAATAACTGAGAGAGGTCTTCTAAAGCCAGACTACGGGAAGACTATACCTAAACTGATGAAGCCTTAACAACACATTTTAGAACAGACCCACCATCACCAAAGACGGGCCCGTAGCCCAGTCAGGATAAGGCGTTGAGTCAAAGATACGCGCAAGCCTTCGGAGCCAAAGATCCGGGGTTCGAATCCCTGCGGGCCCGCCAAGAATATATTGAGAAACTAGTGGAGATATAGCTGAAGATATCTTAAGCTAGAATGCTATTAGGTGAAAAGAAGCCTAAATGAATGATTTAGAAAACTAATTATTCCCTGTGCAACAACGGTATTGAAAAGTCAATTTCGATACACGCTATTCATTCCTTTTTGTGCTCTTGAATTCGTTTTCTAACCTTCTTTAACTGTTTTTTATACTTCAATTGTAATTTTAGATATTCAATCTCTGTTATTTTTTTATCAGCAAAATCTTTGTCTAGTTGCTTTGACACCGAAGTCAACGCATCCTCTTCGGACTTCAATCGCTCCTTTGATACACGAGAACCTCTAAAACCATAAACAACTCCCCCTACAATAAGAACTGCTAAGACACCTGTACCCACCCAAATCAGATTTAGAGCACTACTTCTGTAGCCTGTAATGATGATGGAGACACCCTCACCTTCGAAAAAACTTGCCGCGCCGTACGCTTCAATAATCTGTCCATTGCTCTGA
>JARPAQ010000135.1 GCA_029460375.1 Nitrososphaerota archaeon
AAGAATTTCATCGATCTCACCGAGAAAGGGTTCTACGATGGAGTCATCTTCCACAGGATAATACCAGGCTTTATGATCCAAGGAGGAGACCCTACTGGAACAGGAATGGGTGGCCCGGGATACGCGATCCAGGATGAGTTTCACGCTGATCTCAGACATGATTCAAAAGGTATCCTATCTATGGCCAACGCAGGCCCCAACACAGGAGGCTCTCAATTCTTCATCCTTCTCGCACCGCAACCACACCTTGATGGACGCCACTCCGTATTCGGGAAGCTAATCAAAGGAGAGAATGTTCTAGACGCCATCGGAGCAGTAGAAACTGATGGGAACGATAAACCTATCAATGAAGTTAAGATGACTAAGGTAACAATAAAAGAACAATAAGACTGATAGCCTTCCACCACAGTAGTAATAATTCAAGCGGTTAAACCGCATTTTTCAATTCCATAAAACAAGGTTTCGGACGGAACTCAGCAGCCTAGATGCTTACTTCTACCGCTTTATCCAGTCTCCGATATGTAAGAGCTTCATTTATTATCGTAAAGGCAACCTGTTCACCCTTCCTCTTCAGTAACGCAAGATCCTCAGAATGGTTTAGGAACGACTTGTGCTCCTTACAGCCTAGAAACACTTCTTTAATTCTAAACCTCTTCATAGCAGCCTCGATCAGAAACCACACATCAGCCCCCCATCCGTTAGGAGGATTCTTCTCTTTAAGAAACTTCCAGACATCTCTCTTTGCAGCGACCTCCCCGCTGAGAGGCTGTTTTAGATAAGATACCTCGGGGAAGAATGTTTCGAGCAGCGGTTCAGCAACGAGGTGTGTAACTGCTCCGTCTTTAGGGGATCTAAAGTAGGTTCCTCTGGTCATATCGCATTCATCCTTGGCTATGGGGTCGACAAGGTGGTCTATCCATTCAGGGGTGAGGTTCCAAATATCTGAATCTAAGAAAACTACGATATCTGGGTTTCTCCTTAGGGCTACATCAAGTCCAGCCTGCATGGCGGCACCTTTACCGGGAGAATCTACCTTTTTGGCTAGCACGATCTCGGCACCCATCTTCTCAGCTATCTCTCTACTATTGTCGCTTGAATATCCGTCGCTTACGATAACGTCGGGGTGGTATCTGCTTTCTCTTGTGGTGCGTATACAGGCTTCTATAGTGCTGTTTTCATTTTTTGTTGGGAATACTATGACTACACGTGGGTTGTCTGTTTTCGTCTTTCTATTCGCCGTGCGTACTAACGTTGCGATGGGATATAATCTTCTGTATGTATTAAATTGAACGAACCCTTATTTTAGGATGGAGCTGCGGTGTGTCTGTGATTTATTCACAGAGTTAGACCTGACTTGAGGACTCCGCGCCTATACCTCTCATCTTGAGTCATCTCGAAAACCCTGAAGAGCAGAGCCTTATCCTCCGCCGTCTGCTGCACACCTCTACGCTTCATCATCCTCTTCTGAGTTTCAACAGCCGAGTCTAACCGAAGTTCAAAAGCCTTCCCCGTCAGACTCTTAGTGTATGCGGTGAAGCTGGGAACATCCTTAGTCACGTATCCATGTGTCTGAGAAGAGACACCTATCCGTCTCCCCGTATAGATAAAGCAGCCTATAGACGTCTTTGCATAATCGGCTATGAAGCACCCAACCTTCATACTGCCAGTATCAACCTTTTTGCCGCCTAGCTCAATCTTAACAGTTCCATACGTATTCTTGAGATCAGAATTGGATGTTCCAGCACCGATATTAACCCACTCACCCACATACGAGTGCCCTAGAAACCCGTCGTGCGCCTTGTTCGAGTACCCTGAAATTATAGAGCAGTCAACCTCCCCCCCAATCTTACAATAGTCGCCTATCGTAGTGCCACCATGTATTCTTGCAGACCTAATCTCGGCATGCCTTCCGATATATGCTGGGCCCTCGATCCTTGTAAAGGACTGTATCTCTGCATCCTCACCGACCCAGACAGATCCTCTCCTCAGATCAAACGCAACATACGGCTCAACACTAGCGTGCCCTTCGAATAAAATGTTGGAACGCTGACCTAACACTTCGCACCTCTGCAAATCAGGTTCTTCACCACGCGGAAGGTTCTTCATCTGCTCCTCTATAGCGGAAGGGTTTCTCTCCACGAGCTGCCATGGATATCTAATCAAGGATGATTCTGGAAGTTCAAGAAGCTTCGAATTAGCCTTCAGACTCTCAGGGCTTGCAGTGTCTTGAAGGAATTTTTCAGCATCTTTTTTACTCATCTTTGCTAGGGCTAATTGATCGCCTGAAAATACTGTGAAGTTTTCTTCTTGTCGGAGGAGCTTTTTGACCTGTTCATTGGGGCTTATCAGCCCGTTTATGAGCACCGTGTCTTCTTCGGCTTGGGTTGGGTTGACGGTTCTATTGTGTCTTTGTCTGGTTATCTTTGCTAAGTGAGGTTGGACTTTCAGGATGTATTCTTTCAGGTTCAGTCTTGCTGTCAGGTTCTGCAGTAACGTCTTTGTGCCTAGGGTGAGGTCAAATGTTGGTCTGGTGAGTGTTAAGGGTGTGAAGTTGGATGTGAGCTCGCCTTCGAAGATTATGTACTGCAACTTTGCTGTGCCCTCAGAGTATCTTACCGAGTCTGCTTGTGAAGAGGCTGTTCGCTTCTTCATAGGTCGCCATATCGCCTATGTCTATGAACTCCCCGTCTGTCACGTACCCGAAGATTTTTTCTTCTGCGTCGAGGGCCTTCTTGAACGCTATATCCATTCCGTACATCTTCTTCGCCGGGATATAATTTAGAAATTCTGGCTCCATTACGTAGCACCCTATATTTATCAGCCCTTCAAATTCTGGTTTTTCACGCCAGTTCTTAACGGCGCCCGATGAATCAGTGTCTATGAAACCGTACTTTAGAGATGTCTTGTACTTCTTCAGAACCATCGTGGCCAATGCTTTATTCTTTCTGTGATATGATACTACATCTGTCAGATCGAAGTTGTAAACTGAGTCGCCATATGTGCAGACGAACCGTGAGTCAAGGTATGATTCAACCTCTTTTAGCTGCCCAGCGGTTCCGAGAGGGTTGTGCAGTCGAACATAAGTCATATTCACATCGAACTCTTCGCCGTTCTGAAAGTAGTCTTCGATAGACTTGCTGAGATAACCGACTGAGACCACGATGTCTCTTAACCCATTATCACGTAGCCATTCGATGTTGTACTGAAGCACAGGTTTCTCCGCCAAGGGGAGCATAGGTTTCGGTACGAAGAGAGTGTAGGGTCTCAGCCTTGTACCAAGCCCGCCTGCTAGGATCACGGCTTTTAATCGATGACTGCTCATTAGGCTATCGCCCCAAAAGTCTCCTTGTCGGCTATATAGTTAACCCTTATCTAATGAGTTACAGTAAGGTGTCGATTATTAGCGCCAAAAAGATGAACCCCAAGTATGGGCTGGATGCTTTGAAGACTATCCACGATATTTCTTTAGTCGGCTTGATGAACAACCAGACGCTCAGCACAAGTATAATTATCCCTAGAACCAACGCTGAATAAATGTAGATGAGCCCTAAGGGAGAGTATAAGGGAGCTAATAGGCTGAACAGCACCATAAGAATGGATGCTACAGCAATCACTCTTACAGCGGTCTTCTCACTGACTATCACAGGAAGCATTGGGACATTCACTTTTAAGTAATCATCCTTGCTGTGTAACGCTAGACTCCAGATATGAGTAGGTATCCAGACCATAACAAGCGCAGCCATAAACAGAGCAATAACCCCTATCTCGTTATTAACAGCAGCGTAGCCGATAAGTACAGGCATACCTCCTGAAAAGCCGCCCAAAATTATGTTCGCCGGGCTCCGCCTCTTCAGAAATCGACTGTATATCACCACATTATCAAAGATTCCAAGAAACATCAGGATGAAGGATAGAAGGTTTATTGACGCCGCAAGCACAAGGGAGAACAGAGATAACGCCAGGCCGAAGTAGAGCGCACGCGACGCAGGATGAATCCGTCGAGTAGGCAGAGGACGAAGTCTAGTCCTGTTCATAACAGCATCTATATCTCGATCAAGATAGTTCGTAAGCGTATTAGACCCTGCTGAACCTAACGTAACTGCGACCAGAGTAATTCCGGCAATGATCCACGGAATATCCCTACCTGAAGCTACTATAAGTCCTCCGACTGCTGTGAAAACCAGGAGTAACCATATTTTGGGCTTGGTGACTTCAAAGTAATTGTAAGCTGGTTTCATTCTCTATACTCTGAATTGAAACTTCCTTTTACCTCAGTTATATAATTGTATTGAGATGAAGGATGTGTTTATGACGATGGTTTTTCCAGGGCTTTCTTCACGGCTTCTCTGAGTTCTTCGTCACTTTTACCTTCAACCGGTAATCCGAGGGATTTGGCTGCCTGTTCAAGCTTTTCTCGCTCGGAGGGCTCCTTCTTTCCGGCTTCACGTTCTTTCTCGTATTCATCCTTACCTCTTGCAAACTCACCTCTGGCGCGGCCTACAGATCTGGCGAGGTCAGGTATTTTTTTGGCGCCGAATAAAAATACTACTACTACAACTAGCAGAATGATGGGCACCTCATACCCTTGCAAGAATAGAGTATGTTCAAGCATCCCTATCATCACTACTGTGGTTTAGGTGTCGTATTAGTCTTTTGCTTATCCTTGGATTCTTCTTTCTTTTTGTCCTTGTCACTTAGAAAGTTAATAATATCTTTACGTAGCTCCTCATCGCTCTTCCCCTTACTTTCTAACCCCATATTTTCAGCGGCCTTTGCAAACCGGCTGCTGGGGCGTTGGTATGTTTTCAGATTCTTTGGAGGAGACGGAGGATTGGCGGTTGCTTGCCTAAATTCACGCTCAATCTCTTCTCGCCCTCTTTGAATTTCACCCATTGCCTTCCCAAGAGCTCTAGAAAGTTCTGGAAGCTTCTTTGAGCCGAATAGCAGGAATATTACTAAGAAGACTATCCACATCCATTCTGTCCCTATCACCTGCAGAGAGTAGTTGAACATCTAGTTCCCTTGTATATGGAACGAAAATCGACCTTTAAACTTTTCCAGCCTCTTTGCGTCCACCAAGTATTCGCTTTATTATGAAATACCCCAGAATATACAGCACCAGCATAGGGCCTGCCACAAACCACATCGTTATCCCGCTTCCGTCAGGAGTGATAACTGCGCCGTAGACAGCAAGCACCACAACTACATATGAAATGTTCTTCCGCCAGAAGTCAGGTTTCACGATGCCTGACGCTGTTAAAAGCCACATAAGTATAGGTAGCTCAAATGAAAGACCGAAAGCTAGAGTGAATAGCAGGACGAAGCTAATGAATTCATCTATGGTTATGAAGGTTTCTTGAACTATACCTAAACCGTATCTATACAGGAAGTCTATCGTGAAGGGTGTAATGAGGATGTATGAAAACGCTGCGCCCAGTATGAACAGGAACGTCGCGGGGAGAGCCAGCCTAAGAATTCTCTTACGCTCCGCAGGGTATAGTGCTGGGCCTAAAAACGCCGAGATTTCACGAATTATAATGGGCATACCGAGAAGAAGTCCTAAGAATAGGGAGAAGTAGAGCTGTGCGATTAGAGCTTGACTAGGAGCGGTGACTATAACCGTAACAAAGTCTGGAAGGAGATCTTCCTCCATTCTCCTTATCGCTTGGCTCGCTAGGTTGTCGAACGGGTCTGGAAACGGTAAGAGTACCCTTGTACCTTCTATGGTGAACTCTCTAAATCCGAAGGTGAAGCTGAACAGAGCTACTGCGCCCACGAATATGAACATCCGGACAAGCCTTTTTCTAAGCTCGTCTATGTGTTCAAGTATGGTCATATCTCTAGACATCAGGTTCACCGGTTCTTCTGGGTAGACACCGGTTTGCTATTGGAGCCTATTATATGAATTGCTACTACTGATGGAAACGGGACACTAGAACGATAAACTTTAGCTAAGCGCTATTTCTGCTAATTATTCGTCTTCAACAGCCGAACCTAAAGTGTGATCAGTTGTTCTGTCGGTTCAGAACTATATGCGCTAAGAGTGTTATCTGCCAGAGGTATATTGTTACAGTGCATTGGTAGTCTTAAGGTTCCTCCACCTAGTTTCGAGCTTAATTATCCCAGCTGGTACATTCGTAGTAGCTCTACGCATCTTACAGTCAAATGGTTTTTCAGAGATTACTTCGATGATCTATGGAACCTTTCTGTCTGTTATGATGATAGCTGTATGGATCTGCTACATACCTCGAGGTGAGGATTGATGGGCTTAGATGACTACAACTCTCTGAAAAGTGTGATCAGCTGTTCTGTTCGTTCTAGATAGGACTCGCAAGTCTTGATTTGCCACAAAGCGCCGAAGTTTAGATGAGGGTTCGAGGATGGAGATAAATGACATAGGTCAGATAGAGGATATGATTATCCGCAGGTGTGTAAAATCCTTTCTCGACGTAATAATACTTGATACACTTCGAAACGGTGGAAGTTCAGGGTATGATATCTTGAATAAAGTGTACGAAAAGTTCGATGTCCTTCTGAGCGCGAGCGCCATCTATTCTGTTCTTGATTCCTTAAAGGATAAGCGCCTTGTCAATGTTGAGCATGACGGGCGGAGGAAGATTTTCAGCCTCACTAGAGAGGGATATTTGTATGCTGATACCGTCATCGAAGAGTACGGTAAGTTCACCTCTCAACTTCTCGCTCCGAAGATAGTCAGGAGCGCCAGATACAATCTCTAGCCCAACTGTTCCGTAGAATTCATCGTTGCGCGTAAACTGCAGTAAATATATTAGGGTGGAAAGCCAATAATTCTAGTTTGAAATGGCGAAGCTGAAGATCCTAGTCTGGGAGACAAAAGAGCCGATTGGAGAACCTGCAGTTGAAGTAACTATCCCTACGTACTTGGCGAAGTGGGTTCCTAAAATGATGCAGTTCATGCCTAGGAAGACTAAGGAAGAGGTGTGGGGGGAAGGTCTCGACTTGGGGGACTTCAACTTGGATGAGTTGATCAAGGAGGCGGTTGAGAAAGGTGAGTCCGAGATTATGGAGGTTAAGGCTAAAGACGCCTACGTAAAGATCTTCGTCGAGCAGTAACTAGGTTACGGAAACCAATTGCCTCTGAAAGTTGACTTCGGCAGAATCTTTTCCGTGATCATCCTTCTATTAATCGGCATTGTGCTTTTGATCATCTGGGTAGCTGTAGTAGTAATCTCCTTATTCATCTCAGTAGATGCCTATGCATTTATGGCGCTGTTAATTTAGCGCTAGCGGGCATAATATCAGGAATCATACAGATACTTTATGGAATATCCGGGTGGAGAGAATTAGGTTCTCGAAAAAGGTAGTGAACCTGATCGGGCTTGTATTATTCAACGTAAAATTCTATGATAGGTATGAACATTGGTAGAAAGAACGTGGGGAGAGATATACTCGAACATATCAAGATTACTTAGTGATATCGCATAAATTTATGAGACCGTTTTTCTATCAAGCTATATCTCCACTTTGTCCCATACGTGCTCGTGCGCGTAATAGATGAAGGTTTTGATGATGGCGTCGATTACGCCGACCGTTCCTGCTATATCGAATCGATTCGTGATTAGATAGGCTACAGTTATTGTGATTGAGGTGGCTATGATACGCCACGAGATGGTCTTGAAAAGACTTTTGCGCTTCATCCTGAATGTCTCCTCATCTCTTATTCGGGTTTTTTATAAGGTTGTAAGGTAATTTGGAAAGCAGTTTAGCAATAATAATTCCTGATAGTACAAACAGCCTAGCCTCACCCCCCATATTTTCCGATATTAGCCATTATTCTTTTCATCGTGATCACTCTTTTAGTATTTGTGCAACAGGATATGCTACGGTTTTATTGCGTCAACGTTGCACCAAGGATTAAGAGATACATCAATCGTAAGGTGGCGGAAATATGGGATATCATCCTCCTCATATATTCGCCTTGAATGGTGTTATCTTTCCAATACGGATAGCAGTGAAGTCGGGGTTGTGGCGGCCCATGTCAGGCTGGTCAGTACATCCCCCACGGGCGCAGGAGCCACATGCCTGCGTCCAACCAACCCCCACACTCTTCTGGAATAGCACAAAATTATGTGAATTTCAGCTCCATATCGCATAAATATCAAGTATTCGATATTCGAAACGGTTTCCGAATAATGCGACTAGGCTACCTGGCATCGGGCCTTGCGGTAATTCTGCTAGGAATCGGTGTGACTTTATGGGCGTACGGAGAGTCTCTAAACTTTCAAAGTCATATCGAAAGCTCATCGATAAACTCTCCTGGCGCTATTGCTCAATTGGAAGTGGCACGTGTAAGTGTGTCCCTAATGATGCTTGGAGCAGAGGCTTTTTCCGCTTTTGGCGTAGTTATTCTAGTAT
>JARPAQ010000136.1 GCA_029460375.1 Nitrososphaerota archaeon
ACTGTGGATTTGGGCCCAGTTATATTGAGGCAGCGTGTCCCCGTGAAGAAGAGTGACACGGTCAGGTCTCTAGCTGACAGAATTCTAGTGTGGGAGCATAGAGCATACTCTAAAGCCATCCAAGTGCATGTAGACGAAGAGTTCGGCAGGAGAAGCCTTCTATCTGAAGCAGATCTTCTTAAGGATGATTGGGAGAAGCGTTGGAACGAAAGGCAGAAACTGTACCTTGAATATCAGAGAAAGCATGCGCTTGATATGTACGGTAGACCGCTCAACGATATATTATAGGCGTGATGTTACTCTAAGCTGCATCAAAGATCTCGAATCCGTCTTCTCCCTTAACAGCAACGACCTTTGCCACTCTGTACAAAGCGATCGTCTTCCCCACCCTATGTATCCTTACAGCGAACCCCATTAAGACTACCCCCAGCCAGCCGGGATGACCCATTAAACCTTCCTACGTTTGCCCTTCTTCCTACCCTGTTTGCTATGTTCTACCCACGCTTTTCGGCGGCACGTAAGGCCCAGGTGACGCGGCCGACTTCTTCGTCCTTGAAGATCTGCCGGATAGATACCGAGTGCCAACCGTTCTTCAAGCCCTTCGAACCCTGGATCAGAAAGCGACACTGGTGACGGGCAGATCGGCCCAAGCGGACGGCGCACAGAGGCACGCTACGCAGGCGTGGTAGGCGCAACATCGCTAGTTTTCGCTTCCGGTCAACTTTTACCTCCGCAAAGCGGTCCCGCGGTAGCGCTCCGAGGAGCCCCAGCGGCACTTCCCACCAGACGACCGCATCCTCCGGTAGCCGCTGTTGAATCTCCAGATTGAAGACCCTAGCCCTGTCCGGTGCCCCAGCGACTAGGAATGGAAGCTCGGCCGGGTCAGCTGACGGATCAGGTACCACATCCACCACGTTGAAGTTCCGCCAAGTCACGTTGTTGTGGTTGCGGATATAAGCCATGAAAGCGCCCAGATCGTTCGCCGGCGGGGGTGGCGCTGGATCCTGAGGGTGGTCGAGTGTGACGATAAAGCAGTAGTGGCCCGTTCCGGGGATTGACGCCGCGCTCCAAGTTATTGGATCAGTGACCACCAAGGTATCACCCACCGGAACGTTCACCGGCGTACTCGTACCGATTAGAGTCCACATGTCTGGAGTGACAAGTGTTGCGACTTGGCTCCAATACACGGTGGCCACGGTCCCGTTGGCGGGGGCGGCGCCTCGGTTGCGCATCCGGACGTAGATGAAATTATCCTGTCCCGCCTCCACTTCGTAACCCAGCGTGCTCGAGTTCTCGGTACCGCTCCCCTCGCCGAAGCTAGCCGTCGGGTCGGCAGCGGCGGTGGGCGTGACGATAACATCAGGGCTACTACTGATCGTCCCAATACTAGGGATCACGCCAGTGTCGCCCACCATGTCACGCAGATAGATGTCGGGCACCAGGCCGAGCGTGTTCTGAATAATTGCGCTCAAGTCTGGCATCACGCTGATATTTCCTGCAACTCCAGCCCCTTGAGGGGTTCCCGTGGCCGGGTTGCTCAGTAGTGCACGCATCTGCCCAGGGGAGAGCCTCGTGCCGGTAGTGGCCTGATACATACCTTGCAGGATTATTGCGGCACCAACAATCATGGGAGAGGCACCGCTGGTGCCTCCGAAAGTGTCTGTGTAAGTGCTGTTGTCACCGGTACCGGGATCGAGGTCTCCGTAGCCTGCGGTCACGATGTTCTCCCCCCAGCCATAGCAGTCTATACGCGAGCCGAAGTTAGAGAAACCCCAACGGTCATGGGCTGCGCCGGTTGCGTCCAACGCTGACAGGGAGGCGCCTACCATGATCGCGCCAGAGTCAAGGAATTGAAGAGAGCCCCGGTTGAGTATCGTTTGGCCCGAGGCGTTCACCCAAGCATCCAAGTCCATGTTGCCGTTGCCAGCAGCTTCCACCACAATAATACCGTGAGCGACTGCGAGCCGGATCGCGTCAAAATCAACCCCGTCGGTCTCTGTGGGCAAAAAGCTACGCTGAACCTCAAGTAGCAGCACATCACCCACAGCCATAGCGCCTATCGCCGCGACGATCGCGTCGGCTACGTGCAGCGCGGTGTCCGTAGCTGCCTCGTAGTGCGACACCATACGCACTGATGTAACGGCCGGAGCGATGCCGACGATCCCCACCGTGTTGTCGACACCAACCGCCTCACCAAGCACCGCAGTGCCGTGGTTACCTTTGTAGCCACCGACTCCATCGCGGTTGTCGTTAAAGATCAGCGTGGGCGTCGTTGCGATCAGGTCCTCGTGGTTAGGGAACCAACCCTGCTCCAGATCGATGAGTGCTACCCCGGCTCCCTCGCCGTTGGGTTGTGTCCAAGCCCAGCGGGCGTCGATGCCTGTTGGCGCTGCATCGAGGTAGTCTTGGCCCGTAGCGTGAGGGTCATCTGCATCGTTCACGACCGGATCGCTCACGGATAGTTCGCGGTAGGCAAGATCGACCTCTGATAGTTCATTCAGGGCGTCCAATAATTTTTCTATCTCGGGAAGGCCTCGACAGTCCAGACGCCAATAGGCAGTTAGGCTGTGAAGAGGCGGAAACTTACTTGCGAGCGCCTCACGCTCGAGTTTTAAGAGCTCGCTAGGCGGCAGACTATGGATCTGCCGCCTTGACTTAACTTGCTTGTACTCGTCAAGTAGGCGTGATAGGCCTTGTAGGTTGTACTCCTTGGCTAGTTCACGTAGGTCGTCAATCTCGGCCACCGGCGGTTCGGACAGCCGGACGATGATGAAGCCGCTGTATTCTGGTTTTTCGCCGACTGGACGCACGTTGACCGGCAGGGACGGGGCTTTCTCCTCACAGATCGGTGTGGTATGGACGACTACAGCTCGCTCTACAGGGACTCGCCTCACAATCACCCTATCCTTCAGAGTGTTAACGATCTCGGTGAATCTTTCTGGCCCGACCTGTCGAACTTGGAACACTTGACCGAGGTTTCTAAATCTGCCGATTCGGGCTCTATCTTCCAAAATGTTTTGAGCGACTCTCAACCCGACATCTCGCTCTTCAGGAATTTCAATCGCGCCAGCGATTTCCTCTGCGGTTCTTGCAGCATTCAAGAAGTCGAGAACCCTTTTGGCCTCCACCTCAGGAACATCCTCAGGTTTTAAAATTCTCTTACTCATGTGAATAGTTACTATATTTAATATATTTAAGCCTTGTAAGATAGATGACGTCACTTCAGCAGTCGAGTACGTTCAAACAGTGAAACTCTGAGTATCAAGACTATGTCGATTTCGATGTCGTAACATTTAGCAAATTTTGCCCTAAGTTCCTTGTTTTTCTATGCGAATGTACCTTAGATGCTGTACACCGGGCTGGAAGAAAAATGCTGATGCCTTTGATTCACCCTTCCCCAATTGCTCAAAATCCAGACTGAAAGAGGAAGTGTGTTTTATCGTGACGCTATCACTATTTACCGGTCTGTCGCCAAATCTATTTGCTTTTGATATTCTTGAGCGCCCTGATTCTGATCTAACCTAGCTGCTCAGCTTATCGGCTCGGTTGAACCGCCTTACGGCCATATCGTTCGGTGAAGTATCGTTGGAATAGATCCAGCCTCTCCTGCGAGCCTATCAGATACTCATGCACTCTTTGAGCAGCCTTCCGAGCTTCGCCCATAGCCTTTATGACTAGCGTTTCACCCGTCACTACGTCTCCAGCTGCAAATATTCCTGAGTACGAAGTTTCATAGGTATCTGGATTGATAGTTATACCTCCCCACTTCTCCATCTTGATCTCCTCCTTCTCCTGCAGATACGTATTCGGCCCCCGTCCTATAGCTATGAAGACGGTGTCAACATCTATCGTGAAGTTGGAGCCTTCTATCGGTATAGGTCTGGCTCTGCCGGAGTCGTCAAGCTCTCCCAACCTCATCTTTACACACTCCGCCTTCTCTACCCTGCCATCCTTACCACCTATAAAATGGACTGGAACCGTAAGGTACTCTATCTTTACACCTTCCTCCTTCGCAATCTCTCTCCCAAAACGGTAGGCCGACATCTCCTTATCAGAACGCCTATACATGATCGTTACTTCTTTCGCCCCAAGCCTCACTGATGTTCGAGCAGCATCTATAGCGGTGTCTCCTCCACCCACCACCAGAACCTTTTCACCTACCTGAAAGGGTATCTCCTTGTCCGGATGCTTATAGAACTCCATCTCGTCAAGTGTTATGAGAAACTCATACGCATCGTATATGCCTTTATGATCTAATCCTTCAACCTTAAACGGAGTAACATTCTTCGCCCCCGTAGCAATAAGAATAGCGTCGAACCCCTCATCAAATATCTCTTCAAGCGACAACTGACCCCCAACCTTCACATTAATCCTTGCTTCAACACCCAAATCCTTCAACCGCTCAATCTCAGAATCTAGTACATCCTTCGATAAGTGGAAGTTAGGTATACCGTACATAGCGGTTCCACCCAGCTTATTATGTGCATCAAAGACAGTTACACTGTGCCCGGATTGAACTAGAAGATCTGCTGCAGCAAGCCCAGCAGGCCCCCCGCCGACTACAGCGACACGCTTACCTGTACTTTCAGCAACCTCCGGTATCTCGAGTTCTCCGTGCTCATGTCCCCAGTCGGCCACGAACCGTTGAAGCATACCTATAGAAAGAGGGTCTCCACGCTTATTTAGAACACAGTTAGCTTCACAGAGATCGTCGAGCTGTGGACAGACTCGTGCAGTGGATCCTGGTAGACAGTTGGTCTCCCTTATCTTCTTTAACGCTCCGCCGAAGTCTCTCTCCTGAATACTCTTCATCATACCGAGTACATCCGAGTTCACGGGACAGGCTCTTACACACGCTGGCACAGGACAAAGAATACATCGGTTCGCTTCTTCTATGGCCTCCTCCTCTGTATAACATAACTGAACCTCTTCGAAGCTCTCTGTTCTACGCTCCTTTTCCTTCTTAGGGTAAGGCCATGGCCCTACTCTCTTCGGAATTATCTGCTTACCCAATATATCCACCTACAGAGTATTTACGACAGGGTTCTGCGTTATATCAGAAATAGTTGTCACTTAAATGTATTCTATTTTGAATATAATATCGTATCAAAGACATTTACGACCTTTTAGAAGCAAAGTGAGTCCTAGATATTCGCGGACAATCTGTTTAAAAGATATGATAATCCGAGCTAATTGTGACAACTCTTGAACAGAAGAATGCAGACAGTCACAGCAGCCCTAATCCTACTACTCATACTGCCGTATCTCTCATACGCTTCCCCAGAGACTGAACGAGTCATCGTTATAGTCTCCGATTCACCCATATTGAAAAAGGCTAAGGCTCTTGGGCTGAGCATCTCAGAGGCTTCTGATATGTTCGAATCTCCATTAAAGGACGAAGTTGAACGGCGGCTGGACAGTCTTCGAAGGAGGGGAGTGCAGCTTAAGGTAGTTGATGTTTTGACATACGTGTTGCATGGTGCCGTAATCGAGATATCTCAACCTGTGGAGGTTTTAGAATCGATGGCTCCCGACCTCAAGGTGTATCGAGATGTATCTCTGCAAATTAGTCTTGAGAAGAGCTCTAAGCTTGTAAGAGCGGAGGAGGCGCATAGTTTCAATACAAGTTCAGGTGAACCTCTGACTGGTCGAGGAGTAGTTGTGGCTGTACTGGATACAGGTATAGACTACACACACCCCGATCTAGGCGGGACTATTGGGCCTGGTCAGAAGATTTTGAAGGGGTATGATTTTGTAGATGAAGATGAAGATCCTATAGATAGAGACGGTCACGGTACAGAAGTAACTGGTATAATAGCTGCAAACGGTAGAATAAAGGGGATAGCACCTGAAGCGAGTCTACTCGCCTATAGAGTCGTGGACAAGAGGGGAAATGTAAAATCTTCAGATCTCATACGTGCTCTTGAAAGAGCCAGCCTAGACGGCGCTGACATCATCAATCTTAGCCTAGGAACTAAGGAGGAGATAGAATCTTTGAGCTACGCCATCGAGAAGATCGTTGGAAGCGGCGTTGTGGTGGTGGCTGCGACGGGAAACTCTGCTGAACGGGCCTTCGGTGAACCCGCAGGTCGAAGAGGCGTAATCGCGGTAGGAGCCTCTCTTAACAATGTAAGTTCTCCACGTGATGCTGAAGTTATAATTAACCCCGGTGAGTTTGAACTGATAGCCGTGTTTATGAACGGCTCTAGACCTGTACCCAACGGAGTTACAGGCAGCCTTGTCTACGTGAATTTCGCTCGTGAAAAAGATGTAGCATCTCTTGATCTCAGGGGGAAGATAGCACTTGCCGAAAGAGGCGGGGAACCGGGAGAACTGATATACTTCTCAGCGAAGGAGGCCAACGTTATGGCCAGAGGCGCGTTGGGTCTAATTGTCCATAATTATGAAGGGGGTCTTTTTTTAGGCAATCTGATAGGGCCTCATAACCCCCCTAATTATATGCCGAGCATACCTGTCGTGTCAATTTCGAACAGGGATGGTATGTATCTCAGAGAAGAACTAAGTAAAGGAGCAGAGTTAGGAGCGACCATCCTCACAAACAGATCAGCCCAAATAGGAGTTGATAGAGTAGCTATGTTCAGCTCAAGAGGCCCAGTCTCATCCTTTTACATAAAACCTGACATAGTGGCTCCGGGTGTAAGTGTAAACACGACCGCCACTAGAGGCGAATACTCTGTCGTAGATGGAACAAGCTTCGCAGCACCGCACGTAACGGGTGCAGCAGCCCTCCTACTGCAAGCCCATCCGGAACTCACTCCTGAAGAGGTAGCTGGGATACTGGCTCCAACATCCAAGGTCCTAACCGATCAATGGAAGAGTGTTATCCCATCCTTCACACAGGGATCAGGTAGACTTGACGTCCTCTCTGCAGTCACATCCCCACTGGCTTTAGAACCGTATCAGCTGATATTCCACTTGGCCGCAGGTCAGCCTAACCACACTCGGATACTGAAACTTGTCCCGATGAATAGTGAAACTATTTCTGTCTCAGTGGATATCTCTTGGAACTTCAGTTCAAACATACCTCTGACCGCCGACTCCGATACTGAATATATCAGGGGCGATACGCCTTCTGAGCTCAGCATCACCGCTTCTCTTCTTGACGCTGATCCAGGTTACTATGAGGGCCGCATAACCCTTAGGCCTTCCGGTGGATACCCTAACCTCACTCTTCCTGTCTTGGTGTATGTGAATGATGCTTCTCTGGAGCTTGCGAAGATTGAAGACACATACAAAGTCTCAGTTCAATCTGAAGAGAGATTCACCGAGGCAACGGTTCACGTAACATCTCCAAACGGTATCGTACAGACATACAACCTCAGGTATGGTGACTCGATCCCTGTGAACATTCTTTACTCAGGTGAATATTGGATAGAAGCCGAGGTTGACAGACCCTCAGGCGTAGTCTTCGCTAGAGGAGTCTACCATATATTAGAGCCTGTCAGCCGCTATGTAGGCGTGCCTCTAAGGTTCTTGCAGATATTTGGAAGTTTTATGGTGCTGGCCGTAGCGATAGGCCTGATAATGATAGCTGTGAACCGTACAAATAGAAGAGACCTTGTTGACCCGCAGTTGTGAGCATAAATGTCCAGCAGCGAAGAATTTGACACATTAGTTGGAGACCTGTTTAACCACTTTATGAAGCGAGATCCCGTATCCGCGACATATATGGGTCTTCATCAGTTCGACGGAGAAATGTCGGATGGGTCAAGAGACGCCTACCTGAAAGATTTAGAGTCAATGCGGCGATACCTCTCGAAGTTCGAAGCCTTCAGCACAGACGATCTTCCTCCTGAAAAGACTATTGACCATGAGCTGGCTTTGTACGGTCTTAAGCTGCAGATATTCGAGGATGAGCAGCTCAGGTTCTGGGAGTCTATGCCTAGTGGCGCGGAAACGATAGGTGACTCCCTGTTCCCCCTCTTAACTCGGGACTTTGCTCCATTCGAATCAAGACTGAGCTCCATAACACAGAGAATCAAAAAGGCATCTCAATTTCTCGAAGAGACCAAAGGCCGAATCAGGAGACCTGTTAAACTCTGGGTACAGATAGCGGCCGAGTCATCTAAGCAGTTGCCGCTCTTCTTGGACACAATAACATCTACAGCGAGATCGAAGAAGCAAGAGTCACGAAGCCTTGAAAAGGCTGTTAAAGAGCTATGCACCGGTTTGAAGGAGTACGATGAGTGGCTGTCTGCAGAACTTATGCCGAAGGCTCGTGAAGAGTTCGCTATAGGGCAGGAGAAGTTTGAAGAGCTCCTCAGACTAAGAGGCTTCGATAAAAGTAGCGGTGAGATACTGGCTTTCGGAGAGTCTTCGCTCAAAGGTGAGAAGAAGAGTCTTGAAGAGCTGAGCCGAAAGATAGACCCCGACGCCGCGGTTTCAGAAGTGAAGGCTAGGATAAAGTCGAAACACCCTGCATCCTTCAAGGAATCTCTAAACCTAGTGCAGCAGACTGTTCAGGAGGCTAAACAATTTGTGTCGGAGCATGGTTTCGCGACGATACCTGAAGATGAGGATCTTATCGTTATGGAGACTCCGAGCTACCTTAGGCATATAATTCCTTTCGCAGCGTACTTCAGTCCTGCAAGGTTCGAATCTAGCAAGGTCGGGATTTACATAACTACTCCTCCGGATGGAGATGATGAGGTTTTAGCTGAGTTGAACTATGCCTCTATCGCGAACACGGCTGTCCATGAAGG
>JARPAQ010000137.1 GCA_029460375.1 Nitrososphaerota archaeon
AACCTCACCTTTACCACGACAACATACTAAACCCTGTACAAAGACACTTGCACAATTACCTACCCCTATGAGAGCTACTCTAATCTACCTAGTCATAAATATCCACCCTCATAATAGGGGCTTTATACTTTACCCCAATGACTTAACAATTTTGAACGAATTTTCATATTTTTGAACATACACTCAAAGACACTCTTTTTCAGAGATAATTAAATAGCATAGGCACCTAATAGAAAACATTAGGCTGATAAAGATGAGTGAGAATAAAGCTGGCAAAACAAAGGTCACCGTGGTCTTCCCGGCCAAGAATGAGGAGAGCACCATAGAAGGCTGCATAAAAGCTGCAAAAGAAAGCAAGTACAACCCAAAAATAGTTGTGGCAGACGGCTTCTCAGGCGACAACACCCGAAAAATAGCTGAAGAACTCGGCGCGGAGATAATACTCCCAGAGAAGAGGATGCACCCCGGGAAAGGCATAGCTATGGTCACAGCCCTCAAGAAGATTCTAGCAGATAAGCCGGACATGATACTATTCCTCGACGCAGACATCCGTAACTTGACTGCTGAATGGGTAGACAAACTTGTAGACCCCGTAGTCGAAGACGGCTACGATATGGCCCGAGGACAGTATCTTCGAGCCCCGAGAGATGCACCTGTGACAAAACTCGTAGCTCGACCTCTACTCGGAACATTCTTCCCTGAAATCTCACACTTCGACCAACCCCTCTCAGGCGAAGTGGCCGCTAAATCTGAAGTATGGGCGAACCTTCTGAACCGCAACCTACCCGACGGATGGGGGATAGACATATGGTTCCTGATAGAGACCGCGACTCTAGGCTATAATATACGTGAAATATTTTTAGGTTTCAAGGAACATAAATCCTTCTCACATTACACCGAAGATGTTGCTAAGCTGAGCAAGATGAGCGAGCAGGTCGCCTTGACGATAATAAAGGAAGCCATCAAGCATCATAGAATCGATAATGTTGAAAATGCGTCAGTCTAACATCACAGGATAGATATCACTCGTCTGGACTACTCTCCACCACCACGTCTATGACATGGTAGCCAGTTGCTCCGTCTGGATAGGTACCTCTAAGCTGGGATGTCTGAACTCTACCGGCTTTATCTGTAGCCCTGACCTTTATGGCGTGCCTCCCATCCTCCTTAGGTATCCACTCCGTATCCCACAAGATCCAGGTATACTTGGACAAGGAGTCTTTTAACATCGCTTGACTCCATGTCTCCCCTCCGTCCGTGCTTACTTCCACCTTCGATATTTCTCGATCTCCAGCAAAAGCTATACCGGCAATGGGAGTAAACCCCGACAGCCTTGCAGCTGCCTGTGGAATTTTGATTACGGAAGTCGTTTCTATATCGGCTTCATTAGACCATCCACGAGTCTGCCAGTACCCTAGATACTCTTCGGCGACAAGCTCTATGCCTCTTATCCACTTCGCATTCATCATACCGAATATGCCCGGGACCACTGCTCTTATGGGGAAGCCGTGTATACTGTTAAGCTCCTCGCTATTCATGTTATAGGCCAGTACAGTCCCTTCTTTGAGAGCAGTTTCAAGCGGTATTGCTACACTGTATCCGTCAACACTGTAGAATATCACGTACTTAGCCCCTGGTTTGACCTTAGCTTCTTCCAGAACGGTGGATAGACGCACCCCCTCCCATAGGGCTGTCCCAATCAAGGAGCCTCCAACCGGGTTGCTTATACATTCGAGTGTAGCGAACTCCTGTACCGATGGGAGTGATTTTAATTGATCATACGTTAGTTCTGTAGGATTCTCTACTTGTCCACCGATAGTCAAGCGCCATTCTGATACGTTCACGTTCGGAGGTATCACAGCTATATCTGTTCGGTAGAATTCTTCAGTCGGGGTGACTTCCTTTGAATACATCTCTTCTAGAGTCTCTTCAGTAAACCGCGAGGTGCCCAGAAGAGGTAGAAGAAACCTGTCTATACCGTAGATGAGTATAGCTATGCCTATGGCTGCGGGTGCAACCTTACGTATGAATATACGTCTCGCCCTACCCTTACTCTCCGACTTCACAACCTCCGCCTCCTCTAAAGGAGGTTTGGGGTAGAATGCTCCTAATGTTGCGCCGTACGCTAGGTGGGCAAGTAAGAGGTAAAGCAGTATATTTGCAAGATTAAGACTAGCATATACTCCATCCAGACTAAGTACGGCTACTGCGTGAAAAAGCCAAGGTGGCAGGGAATAGATAAGTCCCTTACTGATCTTTCCTCCACCATCAAATCTTCTGTCGAATCTTGTGAATAATATACCGTATAGCCCGTATAATACCGCCAAAACAATAGATATGCCGATTACTGTCAGGTATTTCGCGTAGCTACCAAGAACGAGTACAACGAAACTCTCCACTTCACCCGGTACTGTAGCGAAGATCTTTCCAGCTACAGCTTCAGGGAGGAAAGGGCTGTTCAGCAGAATTCTTGAAGCTAGAGTTATAGCCAGAATTACTGTTCCACCAAGTACGCCTGTGTAGAATCTTCTCCAACTGGAGGCTTGCATTCAGATAATTTGATTAATGCGTCGCTAATATATCGTACGTTGACGCTTAGACCGATAGGGATTTCTAGTATGAGTATGCTTTAGAGCTGGGCGGATAGTTTAGGTGAGTGTCTGTTTTGAAGATAGAGATACCAAGATATATCGAGGTGTTCGGCGCCGCTCAGATAAATGAAGTTCAACGGGTCTACGAGCTAGACTCCGGAGTCACATCGGAAGTACCGGCTGAAAACGTCGGTACGGTTCGCGATATCGGTAAGGACGTTATGAATGATATCGAGCAGCGTATGGCTATAGTGGTCTCGACCAAGAATGAGAAGCTGAGGCTTCTTGACGGTGTGATGAGCGGGATACCGCACGACTGCCTGATAATTGTGGTTTCAAACAGCACGAGGAAACCTATCGACAGATACAAGAATGAGATGGAGCTGGTAAAGCAGTTCAACAAATTCGTGCAGCGCAAGGTTATTATGATCCATCAGAGGGATCCAGGTCTGGCGAAGGCTCTCAGAGAAGTGGGGTATACCGATATTCTACAAGGTAGATATGTACGGAACGGAAAGGGCGAAGGCGCGCTGGTAGGACTCGTATTGGCAAAGTTGGCTAAGAAGGATTATGTGGGCTTTGTTGACGCAGACAATTTCATCCCCGGTGCAGTGCATGAATATGTTAAGAACTTTAACTCTGGCTTTTCTATGGCCTCTTCACCATATTCTATGGTTCGGATTTCTTGGCTGTATAAGCCCACGGTAATTGAGACAGGTTTTTACTTCAGCAGGTGGGGGCGAATAAATGAGTATACTAACAAGTATCTGAATCGATTGATATCTTCGCACTCTGGATTTGGGACCGAGATAATAAAGACGGGCAATTCAGGCGAATATGCTATGAGCATGAAGCTGGCCGAATTACTCGCGTTTTCATCAGGCTCCTCCGTGGACCCTTATACGATGCTGAATCTCTTAGAAGCATTTGGGCCCTCCAACCCTATCAACAACAAGGAGGTTAGAGAAAAGGGGGTGCAGATATACCAGATAGAAACTCGGAACCCCCACATACATGTAGATAAGGGTGATGAGCATCTCGCCAATATGTTGCTGAGCTCTATAGGGATAATCTATCATAGCCGCATATGTAGCGATGCGCTTAGAAAGGTTATGATCGATGAGTTAATCGCATCAGGACTCATAAAGAAGGGGGTGACGCCGCCTAATCCTCCGACTATGCGGCCAACCAAGAACCTTAACTTCAAGACGCTTCAAGAATTCCTCGAGATCAACGCAAAGACTCTGGTTACTATGGGTGAAGCATCAACCCAGAATCAAGCCCCCTCTTAAGACGTGGCTATTATTGAAGCTAGCTGTATTTGATATGGATGGAACTCTACTAGATGGTAGAGTCATATTCGCCATATCGGAGAATTGGGGCTTCAAGGATAAGGTGGTCAGCATTATGGAGAGTGAATTGGAGGAGTATAAGCAGTCTGAGAAGATCGCTGGTCTTCTGAAGGGGTTGTCTGCCGATGAGGTTCTGTCTATTATAACGAGCATCCCTCTTATGGAGGGTGCTGAGGAGACTGTGTCTGAGTTGAAGAGAAGAGGTTGGGTGCTCGGGATCATGAGTGATAGTTACACCTTGGCTACAGGTCTTTTGTGTGATATATTGAAGATGGACTTTCATGTAGCGAATCAGTTGGAAGAGAAGAATGGAGTGTTGACCGGTAGGGTCTTTATGCCTTTAGGATGGTCAGAATCAGGATGCGAGTGCAGGAGATCTGTGTGCAAGAGCTATTATCTAGAGTTTTACGCCCGACGCTATGGGGTACCTATTTCTGAGACGCTTGCAATTGGGG
>JARPAQ010000138.1 GCA_029460375.1 Nitrososphaerota archaeon
CCAATAATATCTTAAGCACTGAATAAACAACAAAGACTGCTTATTGGAATCTACTGAACTATGTACTTCGTTTAAAGGTTGTTAGGTTGCACTTTCCGCAGGTGAAACGGTCACTATGCTCTGCGAGGAATACTCCTCTGCCGCAGCGTGAACACTCCTTCTTCAATCTTTGAATTTTGTCGCCTACTATCTAGTAGAACATCCACACTTGAGGGCTGGCCTTCTTTTTTACGGAGGTTTCTTCAGACATGATCTACTATTTCTCCTTCTCCTTGGGTGCTTCTGACGGCTCTTTAGAACTTTCCTCAGGTTTCTCGGGTTGGGTCTTGGTTTCCTCGGGTTCTGCCTTCACTTCTTCAACCTTAGCTTGTTCAGGCTTAGCTTGTTCAGGCTTAGCTTGTTCAGGCTTTTCAGGTTCGGCTTTCTCCTCAGTCGTCTTTGGCTGATCTTTAGCTTCTTCAGGCTTCTCTGGCTCGGCCTTCTTCTCTCCAGACGTCTCAGGTTGAGCTTTAGCTTCCTCCGGTGCAGCGGCAGGACCAGCATTCCTCTTCAAAATGTACTTTGGTAGATCTTTCTCAGCATCTTCTTCACTGCCGTAGATGTAGAATAACCCTTTTGCATCACGAATCCCGTATTCGCCGTCTATCGATATAACATACACCGCCTTGTCTGTGACCTTAATTTTTTTAGATACGGCCTGCACTGCGTCGGAGCGAGATAAATGGCCATATACACTTCTAAATAGGCACTGCACCTCTCTACGACCCAACAGTTCATGCTCTATGTCGCTTGTAACCTCTACTTCCACTTTACGCCACTTAAACCCTCGAAACTAGCGGTGTATTAATACATTACCAAAACAGATTCATCAAAGAACCACACCCATCTCCTGAAGAATAGAAAGAGCAGACTTTCTAACCTCTTCATCAAGGTGTAAAAAGACCAGACCGGATCGAGGCTGACCGTAAACCACAACCGTGCCGACAGGATATAAAGCCAGAATAGGGAGAACTAGAAGATCTTCCTCACCATCAACCAGTATCCTGACAGGCATCTCTGAATTTAACGCGGCTGAAACGGCTTGTAAAGTTTCATCAGTCAAGCAACCAGAGGGGTTAGCGGTTCTTATCTCAGTACTATACTTTGATTTAGGTAATTCTCTACTTTCCCTCATTTCACGCCCATCAACAACCTCTATATCTGGAGTAAATCCCAATGAAAGCAAAGTCTCGGTTGTAGCGTCTCCGACTGCAACTTTAAGAGTACAAGATTCAAATTCTCTGCCGATCTTCTCTTTGTTCACTTCAGGGTTCTTGATGAGCCGTCCAAAAGGGCTCTTCAAACGTTGCCGCATATGATCCGGAAGTATGTACGCAGGCATTCTGAAGCACGATGCAGACTACGATATTTCAGCATCACTTAGATTGGGGTCAGCTGACTTTAAGCGCATATCGACCTGACTTGGAGATACTTAGAGTCTTGGCGACCTCTGACTTTTCAGGATTAATAATGATTACGAGTCCAGTCCATTCCGAACTCAGATCAGTTGAGCCGCAGACGGGGCATACTTTGCCGCTGGATAGGCTCTTACATTTTCTGCAGGCGTGTTCTCGGGCCATCTTTCAGATACCTATTCTTTTTTTGGCGGCTTTTCAGCACCTTTCTTCAATTTAGAGATATCTTGCTCTATCCATTCAAGAGCCCCGAGAAAGGGTTGCCGACAGGTTATCCCTATCTTTCCCATAGAAGCTCCTCGCCCTAGGCTAACTGCGGTTACCCTGACCCTGACCTTTGAACCTACTTTCAAGGTTCGTTTGCTTTGACTGGCGAGTATCATACCTTGTTTTACGTCGCTCGTAAGATAGTCATCAGTTATCTGTGACAAGTGTAGTAGAGCGTCGGTGGGCCCTATTCTCACAAAGGCGCCGAAGTCTGTTATTTCGACCACTTCACCTTCAACTATCTCTTGCAGCGTAGGGTAGAAAGATAAAACCGAAAACTCCACCTTATGATACCTTGCGCCATCCCCGGGTATTATCTTCCCCACAGATTCTATATCTACAGCGGTCACTAGAATTATATATCCCATCTCAGGGCTTATAGTGCTCTCATACTTGGACCTCAAAACTTCAAGAGCTACAGCCTTCAGTTTATTCCCAAACTGGTCCGGAGGAACACGGACAACATCACTAATGTATGCAATCTGAAACAATTTAGTTTATACCTCTAAACAGTGGGGTACCTTATATGTATAGTTAAGAACCTTTTGGCTACAGATAAAGACATATAGATAAATCACACACCCTCCCAAACCAGCCTGTTACCTCTACGAGACACTACTGAAACTCTAACGGCTCTCAACCTCCTCTTAAGCTCCGAATCTATAGTTGCCACAGCAGCACCATTAGCTTCAGCGTAGTTCAAAATCTTATCATCAACATCGCCCCCCTCTTCATATGAAATTCTCTTCAAGCTCGAAGCATACTCCGAAGCACGCCCAGCCGCCTTGGCACGTTTGCTTGCAGCTCTGCTGCGGATAGTGTTTAACTCATCAATCACGGCGTCTAGAACAACCAGCTCGGGTCTACCCAGTGATGCTTTGACATCTTCAAAGCCACACGCAGGTGTATTGGCTACAAATATCAGAAAACTTGAGTCTAGAAGTAGTTCCACCATACTCTGCTCGACTAGATTATGATACCTGATCCTATAAGGCGCCACCTATCGGCGATACGTCTAGTAACAGCTACTCGACTCCC
>JARPAQ010000139.1 GCA_029460375.1 Nitrososphaerota archaeon
AGAGGAGGTTCAGACTGGATTATAATCTTGAAGCAGCGTCCTTCTATGTCCGCGGTTGGCGTGAAGCACCTGTAACTCGTTGATCGATAAGATATCTTTGATTATTTTTTTTAATACTTATCAACCAAACACTCTGAAAACAAATATCAGATAATACACCGAGATTACTAGCATCATTATTCCAGCTGAGAGATTTATGAATCGCTTATACTTGGTCAAATAACTAATTATGCTTCTACTTGAAGCGGTCGAGATAAGCGAAAACACTAGCAATGGGAAAGCCATTCCGATGCCGAAAAACAAGAAATTCAGGATATTTGCAAGGAAACTTATCGTAGACAATGTTCTCGTGAACAGAGCAGCTATGAATAATGGATTACACGGTATTACAATAGCTCCGAAGAAGAAGCCGAATGTGAATGAGCTTACCACAGGGTTTTTCACAGCAGGAGTATGAATCTTCGGGAGAAACCTCCCCGTATCTATATCGAATATCAAGAATAAACTGATAATTAGCAATATGCTGAATGCTATTGGAGAGATAATTCCAATCACATTGGTAAGTGATACCTGCAGTATCGTAGTGAATAATAGTCCAACTAGCACCATAAATAGAATTACCCCACTGGAAATAATCACTCCGAAGAAGGCGATTCTTGTCCTATCTGATTCTTTTCCAGATAGCTGATTTGAAATGTAGACCAGAAAACCTGGATATAGAGGCAGGACACAAACAGCGGTCAACGGGGTTAGTAAACCTAGCACAAATACTGTGGAAATCTGTGATAAGAATTCCATTACTCCGTTTAACAACCCTTGTTTAGTTCAGAAAGTAATTCATCAGAGGACTTGACGCCACTTCTCAAAAATCTTGCAGATTGATCTTCACAAACTAGTACAACAGGAGCAGTTGGCGCGCTGACAACTCGAAAGCCAAACTCGTCTATCAAAGCATTTGTGAGCTCAATGGGGGCTACCGCGAAATACCAGTCAAAGCCGTGAGTGTCTACGTGTTCTTTAACTCTAGCTTCGTCTTCATTTGGATCTGTATCCAGAGAAATGTGTACTATAGTATCGCCTTCTTTTTGTCTAAGCTCGTTTAGTATCTTCTGCTGTTGCAAGCACGTTGGACACCAGACGGCAAAACTTTCAAGAAAGATCGGTTTACCTTTAAAATCGCTGATTTTGAATTTATTTCCAGTTACTACATCTGTAAGCTCTATATCCATCCAAACACGAGTTTCTTCCATCTCTTCTTCCTGAGTGGCAGGTTCTGCTGTAGGTGTTTGTTGAAGGTATCCGCTTAGGAAAATACCTGCGGCAATCACTATCACTGCCAAAATAACAATAGACAGTTTCTGGTTTGTAGACATTTACAACTTCTCTCCAGTCATAAGATCAGATTATCAGTTAATACTACAATGAGGATTCTGTTAAGTATTTTGATCAACTTATCTCTCCATAGAGTAAGGGACTTTAACCTCTATCTCAACCATAGGAACTATAATATCACTCACACAATTAAGCATACATAAAATCAAAGCAACCACGACAGAGCAGAATGCTATGGGTTTTAACGCAACCTAAATAATAGTCAACTCGTCCAGTAGCCTCAAAGATGATGTAAAATGGTCAGCCGAATCCTCGAGACACCAGTCTGGGAAGTAGTGGACAGCATAGCACATGAAGAGGTGACGGCCGAAGAGTACACAGCCGCAACACTTGAACGGATAAAGAAAGTAGAACCAAAGGTACACGCATACATCGCCGTAATAGAAGAACCATCTCTCACCAAAGCCAGAGAAATCGATAAAAAAATCAAGCGAAACGAAAACACGGGGCGGCTGGCAGGCCTACCCATAGCGATCAAAGACAATATCTGTGTTAAAGATGTCAAGACCACCTGCGCCTCACGTACTCTCGAAAATTTTGTAGCCCCCTACAACGCAACCGTCATCGAACGAATACTGAGTGAAGACGGCCTCATCATAGGCAAGACGAACCTTGACGAGTTCGCTATGGGAACTTCAACGGAGTACAGCTACTTTGGCCCCACTCGAAACCCATGGGATACCTCAAGAGTACCTGGAGGGTCGTCTGGCGGAAGTGCTGCTGCTGTCGCGGGTTTTGAGGCTTCTCTTGCTTTAGGCTCTGATACCGGTGGTTCAGTCAGGTCTCCTGCAAGCTTCTGCTCTATCGTAGGGTTGAAGCCGACTTACGGGGCTGTCAGCCGGTATGGGCTGGTCTCCTTTGCCAAC
This sequence comes from Nitrososphaerota archaeon, assembly GCA_029460375.1. Lineage (GTDB taxonomy): Archaea > Thermoproteota > Nitrososphaeria > Nitrososphaerales > JACPRH01 > JARPAQ01. The sequence goes on from JARPAQ010000139.1 coordinate 2,259, forward strand.
AGTCTGGAGCAGATCGGGCCGTTCGCCAGGGATGTTAGGAGCTGTGCTCTGCTAATGGACTGTATAGATGGGTACGACGCTAGAGATTCTACTTCCAGTAATAGGGTTCTCGGGCAGTTTACTGATTGTTTCGATGAGTCAACGTCAGGTTTGAGGATCGGTGTTCCTCGCGAGTTTTTCGAAGAGGGTGTTCAGGAGGCGGTTTTGAAGACTGTCTGGGGGGTTATCCATAGGTTGGAGGAGTTAGGTTTGAAGTATAAGGAAACTTCGCTTCCTATGATTAAGTATGCTCTGCCGGCGTACTATATCATCGCTATGTCGGAAGCGTCGTCCAACCTTGCACGCTACGACGGGTTGAGGTACGGTTTCAGAGTTCCCGATAGATCTCTTAACTGGAACGATGTCTTCTCGAAGAATAGGCGGCAAGGCTTCGGCGCAGAGGTCAGGCGGCGAATTATGCTCGGGACATACGCCCTTTCAGCAGGCTACTTCGACCAGTACTATCTAAAAGCACAGAAGATACGTACGCTGATAAAGAGAAATTTTGATGCTGCTTTCAAGAAGTTTGACATACTGCTGGCGCCTTCTATGCCTGTGCTCCCCTTCAGAATGGGTGAAAGGTTGAAAGATCCCTTGGCACTATACATGTGTGACATAGACACTGTACCGGCCAACCTGGCCGGCATACCATCCATCTCCATCCCCGGCGGAGTATATCAAGGTCTGCCTGTGGGGGTGCAGGTTATGGCTCCACCGTTCAGAGAAGACATACTATTCAGAGCTGGGCAACTGATCGAGGAGAGTACGAAGATCGACAAGACTGTAGGTGAGTTCACGTATGTCTGACGAAGTGGGGAAGATCAAGATAGGGCTGGAGGTCCACTGCCAACTTACAAGCCTAGCGACTAAACTCTTCTGCAGCTCCCCTGCAGACTACCGGGAAAGACCGCCTAACACCAACATCTGCCCCGTCTGCATAGGCACCCCAGGATCACTCCCCGCCTTGAATCGGAAGGCGGTCTATTACGCCACTATGGTTGCCTTAGCTCTTAACTTTAAGCTATCAGACCGTATGCTCTTCTTCAGAAAGAACTACTTCTACCCGGATATGTCAAAGAACTTCCAGATAACCCAGTATGACAGGGCGGGAGGCGTCCCATTCGCGACTGACGGATACATACATTTGGACAGCGGTAAGAAGATAAGGCTAGGACGTATGCAGCTGGAAGAGGATCCTGCGAAACTGAGTTACGACGGAACCATCGACTCTTCAACCAAGACCTTTGTAGACTACAACCGAGCTGGAGTAGCATTGATAGAGATAGTAACTGAACCTGATCTTAAAAGCCCCCGCGAAGCACGGGAATTCCTGAACAAGCTCACCTCTATAGTGGAACACCTAGGTGTTTCGGATCTTGGATTAGAAGGATCCGTTAGATGCGATGCAAATATCTCGCTTGCTGGGGGGAGACGAGTCGAAGTCAAGAACATATCCTCCTTCAAAGAGGTCGAGAGGGCGCTAAGTTTCGAAATGACTAGACAGAAGAGCCTGACTTCAAAAGGCATCAGTATAGCGCAGGAAACGAGGCACTGGGACGATGTTAGAAGAATAACGATATCTCTCCGTGTTAAAGAGGAAGAGCAGGACTACCGCTACTTCCCGGAGGCTGATCTTGTTCCAGTTGTTCTGTCGAAGGGATTCATTAAAGATGTTAAGAGCGATATGCCTGAGCTGCCTAAAGAGCGGGAGAGACGTTTCCAGCAGGAGTATAATCTCTCGGGTGAAACTGCTCAGGTGCTGGTCAAAGAGAAGGGTCTGGCCGACTTCTTCGAAGATTCTGCAAAGTACTCTAAGAATGCTAGGGAGGCTGGAAGCTGGTTGGCTGTGGATCTTCAAGCTTTTCTGAACGAGGCTGGGAAGGAGTTGGCTGACTTGGAAATTACTCCGAAGCATATTGCGGAGCTTGTGGATATGGTGAGCAACGCTGAAGTTAGCCGAGGTGCGGCTAAGACTATCTTTCTTGAGATGTTGAAGACCAGTAAGATGCCGCGCAGCATAGCTGAAGAGAAGGGGTTGAAGGTTATAGCTGATTCGAAGTTTGTGGAAGATGTAACTGAGAAGGTATTCAAGGAAAACCCTAAGGCTGTTCAGGACGCTGTAAAGGATGAGAAGGCGATCAACTTTCTGCTAGGCCAGATTATGCGGGCTACACGAGGTAGAGTAGATCCGGCGGTGGCGAACAGGATAGTCAGAGAGAAGCTTTCGGCTGTAAAGAGTTCAGAGTAACGATTTGATAATATCCACTGTGTTCTTGACACCGTCAAGCTTGCGAGCAACCTCTCCAACCTCACGGGCCTTCTCCCTGAAGGAGCCGTCACTACTGATATTCTCAACGGCTGAAGCGAGACTTCTACTGGTCAACAAAGATGGGTCAACACATATTCCTAGACCAATATCCGCAACCTTAGAGGCGTTCATAACCTGCTCGCTGTGATTCCTGATAGGAACAACAATTACAGGTTTGCCATAGATGAATGCTTGTGACAGAGATGAATGCCCACCCCGAACAACTAGAAGATCAGCGATAGAAAAGAGCTCATCCTTGACAGGGCACCATTCGAAGACCCAGCCGCCCTCTATTCGCCTAGGCTTCTCATCCCCCCCAACCTCACCCTTAGATATAATGAAGATAAATCGGTCAGAGAGAGCCTTTGCAGCAGCTAGAGCAGCCTTCATCAACCTGTCCGTAGTCCCCAGTGGGCCGCTAATCTGAGCGAAGACCACCTGTCTACCTCCATTCAACCCTAACATGCTAGAAACCTTACTGAGACGCTCAACATCGACTTCAGATTCAGGCGACATAAAGCCTACATACCGAACTCTGCCCTTAACAGTAATACCCTCACGAGTGTTCTTCTCCGATATTGTGTACGGAGGAGGTAGGTCAGGCACCAGAATAAGGCGGCTACGAGACCAGAAGAGCCCCAGTAACTCTGCATCTATCCTCTCCACCTTGTTTAATGACGTGGGATGATACTTAGGAGGAAGCAGGATTCTGAGCTGATTCGAAACCGTTACAGACGGTATCCCTGCGAGGTATGCGGCAACGATGGCGGACAGCCTTGAATCAGATACCACGATGTCAGGTTGAAATCTTTCGATTATCCGGCGCTCCTGCCTCACCTGCTGGGCTAAGTTGGAGAAGAACCTTGGGATTTGTCTGAAGGTACTTGTGGCCGAAACAGCCCCCTCTCGCCACCCGATATCCATAGGGGCCACTCGATCGCAGTTGAAGCCCTTCCTCCTCAGATAATCGACGGTGGAGAAGAATGATGAAAAGTTTACAGTTCCACCCTGCTCCCTCAACATATCGGCAACCAAGCTCATACGGGCAGCATGGCCCAGTCCTATGCCGAATACCGCAATATGAACCCTGAGCACCAAGAAGCAGACACCCTATTTCAATCTTCGACGCACTACGCTGCCTCGGGGTGTTGTTTCGTCGAATACGATGGCTTTGAATTTATAGATCTCTGCGTCTGAAGTAAGCCAGTGATCTGGGGCAGCTCCAGCCTTCATACAGGTATGGCACAGAAAATCTTCCGGATCCCAGTTGTATTCAACCGGTACTTGGGGTAGAAGCAGACCGCTTCCGAACTGCCACTTCATTATAAGACCATCTTCACCTACTTTGATATGGTTACAGTATTCTTTGGGAGTTGACACTTTGATGCGTTCAGGCGGGGTTAGGATGCTTACCTCTACAACAAGGTTTTCTAACTCTTCAATGGAAACTCTGGCGAACCGAGGGTCTTGAGCCGCTGAGCTTATGGCCGCGTCAATGAGAGCGTCCACCAAGGGGCTTTCTGGGAGCGGATGGCCGATGCAGCCTCTGAGCTCACGTCCTGCGGGTGATGCAGTGTTGAGCGTTACAAATACTCCCATCGGCTGGAGGAACTTCTTATCCAGCTCTTCTGGGGGCTTGATGGTTTTAGATTCTCGAACATAATTCTCTACTGCGTCCCTTGCCAGACGAACCAGCAGCTCTCCGTCCTCATCAGTTAACTCGATGCAACACACCCCCTCAGCTACCCGCGTCTAAGGTTTCTCTTAAGCTTGTTGAAGCCTTCTGTTCACACTTTCAGACAGCTCATACAGACGCCGCCAGTGGCCACCTATCCAGTACACCTTGCTACAGGATCCACACCTAAAGAACTCCTCCTGAGTTTTCAGCACACCTTCAGGAACCACGTTAGCCACCTCAGCCTTATCCACTTTAACCACGGCCCCATTACATACCGCGCAACGTGCAACTTGAGGGTTAAGCCGCTTAGCTTCACTCCAAATGTCTTTGAATACTGTGACGAGCCTATCTTCATCACTATCTTCAGTGAGCAGTATACACTCCACCTTCTTCTTTGAGGCGGCCTGAAAGAGCATTCTGTCAGATGTCAGAACTGTTCTACCTTCTTTTTGGGCGGTTTTCAGAATCTCTTCGTCACCTATCTTCACATCATATACAGTATCGTATCCGAATATCCTGAGTTTTCTCGCTAGACTCCCGAGCATCCCATCCACTACAAACTTTCCGTTCATCTACAACTCAGCTGGAAAGACGAGGTAGAATCAGAAATAACTAGAAGACTACGCCTCTTCACCGGTGGATTCAACGACCGTTTCAGCTCTACAGTCGTAGCAGAGGTACTTACCTTCAGCTCTGTTGAGGTCATCCGACCACTGGTTACACGAGTCACAGAAACCTGCAAGATGGACTGATCTACTCATAGCTTGGCTCGCCATCATACGCGCCTTCTCCGCAACTATAGCGTATATTTCGGGGGTTACTGAAACCACGTCTGTGATGGATATCATTCCCATAAGCTTGCCGTTATCCACCACACCTAGCCTCTTTACATTCTTCTTCCGCATAAGTCTCGCCGCATCGGTTACATCTTGGGAGTCACTTATAGTTAGAAGTGGGCCGGACATCACTTCCTTCGCCGAGACTTCGCTAGGCTTCTTGTTCTTAGCTACAATCTTCGAAACTATGTCACCGTCTGTAATCATCCCTACTGGCTCGTGCCCTTTCATTATAACTACACTACCAACTCTGCAGTCAGCCATACGATTAGCTATATCTTCGATGGTCTCCTCTCCTGAACCCGTGATCACGGGGCTGTTCATTACTTCTCTGACTCTGACACGCTCACGTGAAGCTGGATCTATTTCGGACATTTATGCTCCCTCTCCCAAATCTAGGATCGCTCCAACTTCTTATATCTTTTCGCTCCACGCCTCTTCAGAATAATTCTACCTGCGCCTGACGGCAGGACTCTAATGAAGTCGTCGATAGGAATCTGCTTGACATAAGCCGCCTCTTCATCTAGGAGACTTATGAGTCCAGACTTGATCTTCTTCGCGGTATCGCTGGTTTTACCCTTGACAGGTATTAGCACCACATATGCTACTGAATTAAGTCGAACTGCTTCCGGTGGGCCAGACACCACTGTTAGGTAGCCGTCAAGGGTTGTAAGACCCACTGCGCACTCGACTTTAAGACTCTTGATGGAATTCTTCGATCCCTGTATCAGGAAGCTTCCTCGAGGGAGATACATCCCAGTAGGAGCCTGCCGTTTGACCTGATGAGGGTGGATCCAGTATGCACCTGCGACTGAAAATTCATCTTTCCATGCTCTGCTGAAGATTACCACTGCTTGCGCAACTTCATTGATACTCGTCTCTGAGGGTGTTTGGCCTTTCAGTGTGAAGAAGGGTGAGCCGTGGAGGTCTGCGTGAAACACTAGGTCTTTCTCTTCGGTGTATCTGTTTAATATGATGCTGTTGGTGGAGGCATCTCGCCCCCCTACTGCCAAGAATCCTTCGGATGTCTGGAACCATCTATAGCGTTCATACCACGCCTTCTCCCTCTTCACTTCAGGCTTCTCTTTCTCTGCTTCTACTGTTCTTTCCTGAAGCTTCGTCTCCAGCTCTTCGAGCTCCAACTTCAGCTTCACTTGAGCTGGCTTTATCGCACTCACCTTTCGCTCAAGTTTCTTCGCTTCACCGAATATCTGCGAAGCTATCTTCATCAGTGACTGGCCACTCTCAGCATCCATTTTGATTCCGTGAACCTTTATGATCAATCTGCCTTTCATAACTACCGCACTCAACGCTCCCAGCTCAAGAAGAAGTTCAATAGGCACTCCTTGTAACCCCGGGGTCTGGTGATACCTTTCCTGAAGCCGCTGAGCATACTTTCTTAAGGCCTCCGCAGTCTCTCGGGCTACTGCTTCAGCCGTTGTCTGCTGCTCGATAGATTTACCTATCTCCTCTATCTTGCTGCGGAGAGGCTCGAATTTTACGTCATGTGCCTCGGTGCGAAGCTCGTAAGTGAGCGCCTCATCTAACGCTTCCATAAATGTTCCAAATCTTTTGCTTTCAAAGCCTTGGTATGATTCGAGACCGAATGGCGCCGCGTCTAATGGTACTTCTTCCCTGTAAATGACTGTAGGCTCGACATCACCCTTCAAGACCGTGTCCACAACGCCTTTCAGGCTGTCGAAAAGCCGGGGTATATCGCCTTCTGAAAGCCGACGCCCCTCAGTCATTGTATCTATACCGGCACGTGCCAAGACCTCTTCCACATACTTCTTTGATAGGGCGAGGTGTCGTCCGAGCCATCTTGAGACTTCCAGATCTGTTGTCTGGATTTGCATCAAATCTTCTTTCTTCAGGGTTGTTACATCGACACCTCTTGCCGGAGGTAGAAGATACTTTTCACCCATCTTTACTGTTCGGTGCCTTACTCGTAAAGGCCGCATCAGTGAGCGTATAATGTCGTCCTCTCCGGTTACGATTATGTTCCCGCCGCCGAAGAACTCTAAAATGACCTTCCGGGTCTCTGAGCCTTCTCCGAATTCTAGAATGGCTATTCTTTCGCCTCTGGGCTGAGTTATCCGCTTTAGCTTTGCCCTTTGAACCTCTCGTCGGAGCTTTGAGGCTATGCCGCCGCTCTTCTTCGGTAGTTCGTATTGGGTGAGCCATAGTCCCTTGGCTGCTGAGAGCACTAGCCTTGCTTCGGGCTTTTCGCTGTGGTGAAGCCTTATGAGGACTGTCGTAGGGTTTATGAGATAAACATTATTAACGTAATAATCAGCTAGGATGCTGTTCAGTTTGAAGATTACATACCTGAGCTCGATACTTGAAATCTCCAAGAGTCATCACCTTCCAAACCGGCGGTGTTCCATATGAAACCTACTGATAAAGTCTTTTGGTTAAGGGTAGTTATGGGCATATCGACGGGGCTCATTCTGGGAATCCTGACCATATCCGTAGGCTTTAGCGGTTCTAACGGCGTCTTATTCGCCTTCCTGATGTACATAGCCTCATACTATATTGCGCGCGCTGCTGTATCTGCAGAGTTACCTCCGAAGGATGCTCGCAAACTTATAACCGCGGGGTTAGGGAGCTTTATTACGCTCTTTCTGTTCACGTGGATTCTTATAAACACCCTCTTTACCATCGGTTCTACCTGAATTGTAACGCCTAGAGTAATTGATGAACCTTATCCAAGTGTCGAAGTAACCCTTATCGAACTCGTCGCACCATATAGAGCCAACTCGTTTCAATAGCAGCTTCCTTAGACGAGACATCTTCTCCGCATCCTCGAAGATACCGTCATCGATATTCTTGTTATCCAGCATGCTAACTATTCCTCTTGTCGCCATATACCTACCTAACTCTTTGTCATCGTTGGGAACAAGTTGCTCCTTCACAATAGCCTTGGCACCAGACTTGTTCTTCTCCAGAATATGTCTGAATAAGCTCTTCACACCAGCATCAGTATAGATCGGCAGCTGCTCAAACCTCCCAGTCCATAATCCCGTTCTTTCCTATCTTAAAGCGTATGCTTGATTCACCGCCATACCGCCCAGCAGCCCAGCCTCCGAAGACCCGTTCAAGCCGTATACGAACATGAACCCCCTGTGAAACTGTATTCCCTCCAGTTTCGGCAATATAGCTCCCTCCTTCCTTACGCAACCTCGCCCGTACAGTATTCGTTACGACAACCACAATATCTCTATCGACAGCTGTGACAGCCAGTTCATGAAGATGCCGAGCCAAAGCGGCCTGCCGATCACTGATATACTTGTCTCCCTGAAACTCATATACAAAGTTGTCTGTCAATGTGTCTATGATGAGCATCTTGACTCCTCCTGAAGTGAAACCATTCATACTGTGGAGAACTTTAATCTGCTCAGTTGAAGTTCTGGCTTTGACGAGGAAGATATGTTTGAACAGTTCATTCTCATCTAAACGTCCTGCTGCTATCTCGGCAATACGCTCAGGCCTAAAGGTTCCAACCGTATCGATAAATATTATATCTCCACTATTATCGGATAGCGTCTGAGCGTTTACACATAACTGGAAGCATAACTGAGTCTTGCCCACCCCGCTCTCACCGTAAAACTCCGTGACTCTGCCAGTAGATACACCTCCACCCAAAAGCTGATCCAAGGATAAAGAACCTGTAGAGATTCTTCCACGGTGCCTGCCACCACCCATCACATTAGCTCCCCGCTTGGTGTGGCCGAAGTCTTCACCCGCCTTTTCACTCAGCCTGATCGCGTCCGCTCTACCCAACCCACATCTTTTCAGAATATCCGGAGGTGCTAGAGCCAAGTCTAGGAGAGTTACGAAACCTTCGCGCTTCAGATTAAGAGCTAGCTCTTCAGATACCCATTCAACATCATCTAGGGGCGGGTTGATCAACTTTGCCAGCTCTCTTAATCATCATTTCATGGTTAGAAGGTTAATTTAAGTAAGCCTCAAGAAAGGCGGGCAAGAAAGTTAAAACCAACTGTCCCATCACTACCTTGGCAGGAGACAGAGATGAAGCACCCCGTAGTGAAGAGCCACCCGACTCTCCAAGAAGCGGAAACCATCATATCAGAGGCGACCTCGAAACGTGCCTTCACTATACTTGTCGCAGACTGCAGAGTCGACTATAAAGGTAGGTCCTCATCAAAGATGAAATGGGGTGAAAGAGTAGTCCTGCTGAAACCTGACGGCTCGGTCCTAATTCACCGGAAGACAGGGTACGACGCAGCTAATTGGCAGCCGCCTGGATGTTATATTACCTTTTCAAAGCAGGACGGTGAGTTGGCTATACGTGCTGACCGCCGCAACCCGCGTGAAACTCTCACCATAACCTGCAGGGAAGTTCTATTCGTCTCAGCCTTCTCTCTTACAGATGAAGCGTCATTCGATATGCTGTTGGCAGAGCAGGATCTCTACCAAGTCTTAAGGGATAATCCTGACATGATTGAGGAGGGGTTCAGGATATCGTCGGAGCAGAAGGGTCTGGGGAGCGGGAAGGCCGATATAACTGGTTACGATAGAGAAGGAAGGTATACGGTGGTGGAGGTGAAGAGGGTGCCAGCTGATACTGAAGCCGTCAAGCAGCTATACAAGTATATTTCTGAAATGCGGGAGACATCTCCAGAAGTTAGGGGCATACTTGTAGCCCCCGGTATGCGTCCTGCGGCTAAGAAGCTTGCTGTATCCTTGTCCATAGAATATCGACAGATAGATCTCAAAAAGTGTGCAGAAATGCTTTCCGAGGAGCGGTCTGTAGGTATGGAGAGGCTTGATAGGCATCTGTTCTAGAGAGCATTTGATTTCTGGACGGAGAAGCTTTTCCAAAGAAATATGCTAACTGTACAGTGTGGTCTATGAAAAGTCTGCGGGGATACTTCCGTTTGTGTTACGAATGTTGTAGAATATCTTTCCTTGAAGCAGATGCTGGTGATTCTAGGGTTAAATTCTTACCGATAAGCGATGAACACTAACCTCTGGGTATAATATTTTCTGATGGGAGGAATACCCCCTACCGAGAGTCGTGTCAAGGGTGTTCTAGACGGTAGGCTGGGTCAGACTAGGCTATTCTAGATAAGATTCGCTCGTAACATTTTTATCCTACGTGTAAAACGATGGGAAGTGATCAAAGGGGAACAGTGTGTTGTCAACATCCGCAAAGAAACCGCTGAACATTCTGCAGAAAGCAGTAAATAAAGAAGTTTCGATCCGACTAAAAAATGACCACGAGTACAAGGGAAAGATGATGAACATAGACCAGTACATGAACGTAATACTTCAAGACGCAGAAGAACATAGCGACGGTGTCCTATCCGCAAACTACGGCAAGATCGTTATACGTGGAAATAATGTGCTCTTCATAAAGATCGAAACTGACCTATAATATGGCTAGGAAGGATTAGAGTTGCAGAAGAGGGCTATTCATGTCGAGAAACTTACCTGCGGCGCTGTATCGGATCTTGAGGTGGAGATAGTTGAGAGGAAGGGTAAAGGCCACCCTGACAGCCTCATAGACGGAGCGTCTGAAGCAGTATCCAGAGCTCTGTGTAAATATTACCTAGACGAGTACGGTCGAATATTTCATCATAACGTCGATAAAGGAATACTCGTAGGCGGCAGGTCTAACCCTCGTTTCGGAGGAGGTGAAGTGATTGAACCGATATTCGTTATGGTCGCAGGACGCGCTGTCTCAAGAATAAAGAAGGACGGTGAAGTACGGGATGTGCCGGTTGGTGTGCTCGCTACTTCATCTATAAACGACTTCCTAAAGGAGACTCTAAGATATCTAGATATAGAAGAAGATGTAAATGTAGAATACAAGATAAAGCAGGGATCATCTGATCTCATGGCGATATTTGACAACTCAAGGAATATCCCGCTTGGAAACGATACATCGATAGGTATCGGGTTTGCTCCACTTACAGCCACCGAGAATCTTGTTCTTGAAACAGAGCAGATGCTCAACTCGCCAAGTTTAAAGAAGGAGCTGCCGGAGGTCGGTGAAGATATTAAAGTTATGGGGCTCAAGAAAAACAGTACAGTGAATCTCACTGTCGCAAGCGCTATGATAAGTCGTCATATACCTGATGCCAGCCATTATCTAAGCGTGGTGGAGGAGGTTAAGAGGAAAGTGGAAGATCAGGCTTCAAGGATTACTGATCTCGATGTGAATGTTCAAGTGAATGCAGGAGACAACCCCGCTAAAGATGTCTTCTATCTTACGGTTACAGGGACATCAGCTGAATCTGGAGATGACGGTAACACAGGGAGAGGGAATAGGCATAACGGGCTGATAACGGCGATGAGGCAGTATTCTATGGAGGCTTGCGCAGGGAAGAACCCTGTAAACCACACCGGTAAGCTGTACAATGTTTTGGCTCAGAAGGCTGCTGATAAAATAGTGGGCGAAGTGAAAAACATCAAGGAAGTGTACGTGAGGATGCTCAGCAGAATCGGCTCACCTATAGATCAACCACAGGTCTGCAGCTCAGCGGTCGTCCTTGAGGAAGGGGTAGCTCTTTCGGATGTTGAAGGCGACATTACGGCGATACTTGATGGTGAGCTTGACGGCATAACCAGTATAACTCCGCTTATACTTGAAGGGAAGGTTACTCTTTTCTGAAAGTTACAG
>JARPAQ010000140.1 GCA_029460375.1 Nitrososphaerota archaeon
GAGTGACCTGTAGAACCTGTTGGCGTTGAAACCATCAGCCCATCCATCCTCTGCTTTACTGTGTAACCCCCTATGGATATGCTGTAGGTGCTGGTCCTGGTCTCCGACACCCTGTTAAGATAGACTTCGTTCAGAGCTGGAGGTAGCGTAGTGGCCCCGATCGAAGCGGATATCCTCATACGCTCTTCGATCAAGTATCTTTCGTCACGAAGCTTCTCCACCGCCTCATCTACATTTTCAGGCCTAACTTCCGAAAGTATCCCCCTGCCACCTACGTTTACACCTAAAACAGGAGTCGCATCATTCATCTCTCTAAGCACCCATAGGAGCGATCCATCACCACCCACCGTCACCACTATCTCAGGGCTCAACCCCTTCAGATCTTTTATCGTAATCGCCCTCTCAGCGGAACCGTGCTTCAGAGAAGTCCCCGAATAAACCCTGAAGCCTGCACTGCTAAGCTTCTCTATCAATGCAACCGCTACATCTCTGATCTTCGCTGACTCTTTCCTGGCCAGTATCGCTACAGACCTCTCCACATCTGTCATGTGTAACGTGACCATCGAGGTCTCCGAATCCACAGTTTATTTAGATTCCTCGATAAAGATGGACAACTATATAGGCGACTATCCTAGCCCTTCGTTCGATAAGGTGTAACGATTTGAGCAAGCCAATGGAACTCGGTAGCATCAAGACCGGATCCTACGTTATGCTAGACGGCGAACCTTGCAGAATAGTTTCATATGACAAGTCCAAACCCGGCAAACACGGCTCAGCCAAAGCCCGAATAGTCGGGATAGGAATGTTTGACAATGTCAAGAGGGGCCTAGTCTCACCTGTCTCCGCGAATGTGGAGGTTCCTATCATCGATAAACGAACTGGTCAAGTCATATCTCTAACCCCCTCCAGCATCCAGATTATGGATATGGAGACCTTCGAAGTCTTCGAAACAGGCATGCCTGAAGATGCTACCATCAAAGACAAGATCCAAAACGGAGTGGAAGTCGAGTACTGGCAAGCAATTGGTCGAAACAAGATCGTCAGGGTGAAGAGCTAACCCAATCCTGTTAGTATCCTCTTTAATTTAGCATATACTGGATATCCTTGTTGAAAGAGGCCTGACACGTTTTTATCATTCAATATGTACAGATAAGTAGATGAACTTCACTGCCAGCCGTATACGCAGAGTCTTTCAGAAGATAAAAGACGAAACTCTCGACGCCGTGTTCATCAAGAACTCAACAGAACCACACATAGACCTATCCTTCTTCTACTTTACCGGACTGGAATCAGGAGTATTCGAAGACTCTATATTTCTCGCATACCCCGACGGAGAAGGTACACTTTACACTTCTAGGCTTGAAGAGGAGAGCGCCAAGGAGGGTTCAAGCAGATTCAAGACCGTAGTGTTTGAAGACTCGGGAGATCTAGAACGTCATCTTAAGGAACTGGGCTCAAATCTGGATAAGATCGGGGTGAACTCACGAGAACTCACCTACCGAGACCTCATCAACCTGAAAAGAATTCTCCCTGATGTGAAGATTATAGACGTAAGCGACGCCTTAGCTGACGCCAGACTCGTAAAGGACGAAGAGGAGATCTCACGCCTCAGGAGAGCAGCTGAAATAACCAGCAGAATCTGGCAGACAATACCGACGATACTGAAGGAAGGCATAACTGAAGGTGAAGTCAAGGCCCAGATATGCTACCAGATACAGAAGGATGCTTCAACCTTAGCTTTCGAGCCTATAGTCTCTTTCGGCGCCAATACCGCCGAGCCACACTATCAAGGGGGTGAGAATAGGTTGAAGGCTGGTGACTTTGCATTATTCGACTTTGGCGCTCGTCACCGCCGCTACTGTGCAGATATGACCCGCACCCTTGTGTTAGGCCAAGCTTCAGATGAGCAGAAGCGGATGTATGAGGCTGTGGCTGAGGCTAACCTGCTCGGTATAGAATCTATATCGGCTGGCGCAGTCGCAGGAGAAGTGCACCGTGAAGTCTCCAGTGCCATAGCGTCAAAAGGTTTCGGGGGTAAGTTCACTCACTCGACTGGTCATTCCATCGGGCTTTCAGTTCATGACGGTGCCAAGATCAATGCTTCTTCAAGTCTCGTATTGGAGGAGGGTATGGTCTTCACGGTGGAGCCAGGGGTGTACATACCCGGCTTCGGTGGGGTGCGAATAGAGGATGATGTTGTTGTTCGTAAGGGAGGGTGTGAAATCCTTACATCGGGGGGGCGGGAGCTGGTGGAGCTATGAGTAAGGATGATGTTGTTGAGGATTCGAAGTTGCTTGAAGAGCTCGAGGTGAAGTACGGGAAGATGCGCCGAGTGACAGGTACTATGGGGAAGTGGTTCTCTCGTAGTTTAAAGTTCTTCTTTGACTGTGATGATGAAGATAGGGAAGGTTGTGCGGATAAGATGTTTTCGAGCGCAGATCTGGATACGCTGATAGTTTACTTTGTTGTGAAAGGCCAAGATGGATACCAGTTGAGAGACAGCAGGTTCAAGAATATCTATAGTCAGAATCTGCGACGTATGATAAAGCACTTTCAAACGGTCTTGGAGCCGTCTGTGAGGCATGGGCTGCAGGTAGGAGGACTAGCATACATGGAGTGTATAGGTTACGGGGCGGTTATAGAAGCGCGGGTGAAGCAGACTATATCCGATATATCCAAGATCAAAAGAATCGTAGAAGAGGAGACTGGACTGAAGTATCAAGTAACAGAGGAGAAAGACAATTCCGACGTGAAGATACTTAACCCATTAGAACAAGGAGCGAAACCAATCTCGGTTGCACAAGTAAGGATATCTGGAAACACCTTGGCTCTGTATGCTCCTAAAGATAAGACGCTTGAGAAGCCTGCGGTAAAGTCTGGGCCGGAGTGGGAGAAGTACCTTAAGAGTGTGGCTTGGAAGGATGCTATGAGCTTAACTATACGTGAGAAGTACTACGGGATACTTGTAACCTTTGATGCTGACACTACAAGTTTCAAGGTTGAGCTGAACTATCCGGTGGAGGAAGAGAAGTTGAGGAAGGCTTGTCACGCTGTCGATGAAAGCGGAACACTGCAATAGGCCCGCCTTCTTCAGCCATACTATTTCTCACATTTCTCACTTTACCATGGGTTCTCCATTTGGTTTGATTCAATGTTTATTTATATTTCGCTCATTTTATTATTTTTATTTATGTAATACCACAAAATATTGTCTGATTATCAATTTAAATTAGAAAAGTTTATAGACATGCCAATACGCCATCACGTCTTGAAAATATATGTCAAATACTAAACAGTATAAAATACATATACTAACAGTTCTAGCATTACTAGCATTCAGCACATTCATACCATCACTCGCATTCGCAGCACCCCTAGCAGACAACGGTAAAGACTGGCAGCATGTGAATGGCAACTCATGGGCTCAGAACTACAGCCCACAGACACAGATCAACAAAGACAACGTAGACCAACTCGAAATAAAATGGGTCTTCCCGGTAGGAAGCAAATCATTGGCACCATCTGCTCTAC
>JARPAQ010000017.1 GCA_029460375.1 Nitrososphaerota archaeon
CCGGCTCAAGGAAGCGCGCAAGAGCCACTGCAGCGATATCTTCAGGCACAGGTAAGGTCAGAATAAACAGCGTCCCCGTAGAGGTAATTGAACCTAAGGTAGCTCGTGAACGGCTGCTTGTACCTCTTGAGCTCGCCGGTAGCCTGAGGGATAAAGTCAATATAGACGTGGAAGTTTCTGGTGGGGGCTTTATGGGGCAGGCTGAAGCAGCAGCTGTTTCGATTACACGTGCGCTTACTAACTGGTTCAAGAATGAAGAGTTGAAGAGACGGATAACGGAGTACGACAAACACCTCCTGTCAGGCGATCATAGAAGAACAGAACCCAAGAAGTTCGGAGGACCGGGTGCTAGACGAAGAAAACAGAAGTCCTACCGTTAACCAGATAAATAGTTCTTGCATCTACCAAATAGTTAAGAAGCTCGGTATGGAATAAGGCTGAACCCCAGGCTTAAGAGTCGGCTAGATTTGAGCAGTATGATAACGCGTCAACAGATATCCGAAGTTATATCCAGATACGACTCTAAAGGCATTACCATAGGCACCTTAGGCAGCCACTCTGCGCTCGATATCTGTAGAGGTGCGAAGGACGAGAATATTCAGACAGTAGTGGTCTGCCAGAAGGGGCGTGAGGAGACTTATGACCGTTACTACCGTGTCAGAAAGTCGTTCGGCCGGATGTGTGGTGTTGTAGATGAGACAATAGTCCTTGATAAGTTTCGAGATATTTTGAACGAGGATGTTCAGAGCCGGCTGGTGTCTATGAACACTGTATTTGTTCCTCATAGATCTTTCTCAGTCTACGTTCCGTACGACGGTATAGAGCGCGATTTCTTAGTACCCATATTCGGTAGCCGTAACCTTCTGAGGGCTGAAGAGAGGGATGTTGAGAGGAATCAGCACTACCTATTAGAGAAGGCTGAAATAAGGACACCGCGCCAGTTCAAAGACTATACAGAGATAGATCGCCTTGCTGTAGTCAAGGTTGGTGAAGCCGAAAGGACTTACGAACGGGCGTTCTTCTACGCGTCCAGCCCAAAAGAGTTTGAGGAGAGATCAAGCGATCTCATCAATAAAGGAATGATAACCCAAGAAGCGCTTAACACTGCATTAATAGAGGAGTTCACGGTAGGTGCTCAGTACAACTTCAACTTCTTCTACTCGCCTCTTCTGGGTGAACTTGAACTTCTAGGCACCGATGCAAGGAGGCAGACCAATCTTGATGGGTTGCTTAGACTTCCTGCTGATGAGCAGCTCAAGGTCTTGGAGTACATCAAGGTGAGGAATATCGAGGTGGGCCACTTCGCCGCAACTATACGTGAATCTCTGTTGGAGACAGTGTTCAAGCTGGGTGAACGTTTCGTAGAAACCACTAAAGAAGAGTATCCTCCCGGAATAATAGGGCCCTTCGCCCTTCAAGGCGCGGTCCTACCAGGCCCCCCCAAGGAAGATATAGTCATATTCGATGTAAGCCTCAGGGTTCCGGGTTCTCCGGGGACAAAGTATACTCCTTACACCGAGTGTTACTGGGGTCTTCCTGTAAGCACTGGACGACGTATCGCGATGGAGGTCAAGGCGGCAGTGGAGGAGGATAGGTTTGAGGAGGTTGTGACTTGATATCAAAAGCAGAATTGGATGATGTCCTGAGCCGCTATAACCCTGAAGACATATCGATATGCACTATCTGCTCCCACACCGCTCTACAGATATTTCACGGAGCGAGGCAGGAAGGCTTCAAGACCATAGGCATCAGTGTAAAGGATAGAATTCAACTCTACAACTCCTTCCCTCTTGCAAAACCGGATAAGATTATCACAGTAGACCGATACAGAGAGATTCTGGAACCAAGACTCCAAGATATCTTAAGAGATAACAACGCCATACTCATTCCCCACGGCTCATTCATAGAGTACATTGGGCCTGACAAGATATCCGACGAGCTAGCGGTGCCGATGTTCGGCAACAGACAGTCCCTAGCATGGGAGAGCGACAGAGATCGTCAGCGAAGATGGATAGAATCAGCCGGCCTAACTATGCCCCGCAAATACAAAGATCCCTCCGAAATAGATGGCAAAGTCTTCGTTAAGTTCCCAGGAGCAAAGGGTGGCAAAGGCTTCTTCACCGTCAATTCTGAAAAAGACTTCTATAACGAAATGAAGCAGAGAGTCAAGCGCGGCGTTATCCAGAAGGAGGACGTTCCAAGAATCGGAATACAGGAGTTTTTGCTGGGCGTAAGGTATTATCCGCATTATTTCTACACAATATTCGAGGATTCGGGTGCTGCAACAAGTCAAGGAAGAGTACAGATTCTGGGGATAGATAGGCGTATAGAGCCTATAGATGAGGCGTACCGTGGTCTGCCTGATGTACCGCCAGAGTTCTTCGATTACACGGTGACCGGTAACCAGCCTGTAGTGTTGAGGGAGAGTCTTCTTCCCGAAGTTTTAGGGTTCGGTGTTAATGTTGTAGATACTTCTACTCGGCTCTTTCCGCCGGGTATGATAGGTGCCTTCTGCCTTGAGACTATTTATCACCCTAGCCGAGGCTTCGTTGTCTTCGAGATATCGGCAAGGATAGTTGCCGGTACGAATGTGTATGCGGAGGGCTCTCAATATTCGCAGTTTACTTACAGCGAACCTATGTCGATGGGGCGGAGGATAGCGCGAGAGATAAAGCTCGGGCTTGCTAAAGACCAGTTGTCCAAGATAGTCTACTGATACGCTTATGTAAAGTGAAGTCGTCTATTGTTGGTGAAGTAGCTGTGTCTAAAGAAGGTGTCGAGAAGGTCGCTATGATTGTAAATAGCGGCGATTATGATAGGGTGAGCTACGCTTTATCGATAGCCAAGGTTGCGGGTGCTCTCGGTATGGATGTTCATATGCTCTTTACCTATGGCGGCCTGAGTAGGCTGGTTAAGGGTCGTGTCGATAAGTTGGGCAGCATGGCGGATACGTATATCCGTGAAAGGCTGGAGCAGGGGCTGGCGAAGGGAACGGTAGCAAAGCTGTCTGACGACATAAGTGAAGCTAAGAAGTTCGGTCTCAAAGTATATGCCTGCGTAAGCGCTATGGGAATTCTGGGCGTCACAAAGGATGAGTTGATCGAAGAGGTGGATCAGGTTATGGGGTTAGCCCAATTCCTCGATATCTCCAGAGGTGCTATGACATATTATATATGAAACTCGTTCGGCCCGATGCTTCTACAGTAAACCTTTAATGGATGGTCAAATCGAAGCTTAGTGTAGGTTAGAAATCTGAAATGTTGAAGCCTGTAAGATGCTTTACCTGCGGCTCCCTCATAGGGGAAAAGTATGACATCTTCACGGAGAGGGTCAAGGCGGGTGGAGACCCTGACGAGGTGCTGGACAGTATGGGTGTTAAGCGATTTTGCTGCAGGAGGATGCTTCTTTCAAATGTCGATATAATAGATAAGACTCTACCGTACTTTGAGTTTCTAGCTCAGCGGCGTGCAGAGTTTGAATCTGATACACTCTAGATGGCGATGCAATTCTGATATGCTTTAGATTCAAAGGTTTAAAACAGACTTCGTCAGGAGAGAGGCGCACAGTCTAGATGTATAAGCGAAAGGTTCGGTGTTGAGAGTTGTCCGAAGAAACTGAAGAAAAGAAAGAGGAAACAGAGACCGAGTCCACCGAAGCCCAACCTACCTTCCAGATTACAGAGAAGGCGCTTCTTTCTACAGGTATAAGGGTTGGAACTCAGGTCAAGACGAAATCTATGGCTCAATTCATTCAGAAGACCAGATCAGACGGTCTTCACGTCATAGATGTAGGTAAGACCCTTTCAAGAATCGAGACAGCAGGGAGTTTCCTTACAAGATTCGAGATGAGCAGAGTTGTAGTCTACTCCGCAAGAGAATACGCAAGAACGCCGGTTGAGAAGTTCTGTGAGCTTACAGGCGCTATTCCTCTTACGGGAAGATTTATGCCAGGCACCTTCACCAATCCTCTATATTCCCACCATATAGATCCTGAAGTCGTCGTGATAACCGATCCAGCTATGGATCACCAAGCCGTAAAGGAAGCATCCAAGATAGGTATACCTGTGGTATCACTCTGCGACACAGACAACGTGACATCTAACATAGATATGGTAATACCGGCAAACAACCGTGGAAGAAAGGCTTTGGCCGCTGTATTTTGGCTACTGGCAAGATCCATCCTTATTCACAGCGGTCTGCTCACAGCCGATCAACCTATGAAGTACTCTATAGAGGACTTCGAGACCAAGCTCATAGAAGAAACCGTCTAACCATCCGCCAAAGAAAGTTATGCTTAAAGGTATCCTCATCCATCATGGTGCAGTGATGCATTATGGATGTGCGGCGCCCTGTTGCAGCTGGTCAGTTCTATCCCTTACCGGCGACTGAGCTTAAAAGTAGTATTGAAGAATGCTTCAGACACCCATTAGGCCCGGGTCGGCTTCCGCCAAGCGCGCCAGAGAAGGAGAAGATATACGGTGCTGTAGTACCTCATGCAGGCTATATGTACTCGGGGCCTGTGGCCGCCAATGCTTACTACGCGTTGTCATCCTTGGCTAAGCCTGATATCGTCATAATCTCTGGCCCTAATCATTGGGGGTTAGGTAGCTCTGTCTCGGTTTTCACTGAAGGTATCTGGGAGACTCCTATTGGTGGAGTGGATGTTGATGGTGAAGCTGCAAAGGAGTTGGCGAAGTTTTCGATGATTGTTGATCTCGATAATTCTGCGCACAAGCAGGATCACTGTTTAGAAGTTCAGTTACCGTTTCTTCAATATATTTATGGGAGGGGCTTCAAGATTCTTCCGATAATTATGGCTTTGCAGGACAGATCTACCTCGGTCGAAGTCGGGGCCGCGATTGCAGAGGTGGCTGAGCGTCGGAAGACTCTGATTCTGTCTTCTTCAGACTTTACGCATTATGAACCGCATAAGGATGCTGTTGAAAAGGATTCTCAGCTGATAAACGCGATACTTTCACTTGATGTTCCAGACTATTATAAAGTTCTTGAGAGGTTGAATGTCTCCGCCTGCGGATACGGTGCGATAGCATCGGTTATGACCGCTGTGAAGAAGCTCGGTGCCAAGGAGGGACGCCTTCTAAAGTATGCTACCAGTGGGGATATTACCGGTGACAAGTCCGCGGTCGTGGGCTACTCTTCCATAATCTTTGTGTAGTACGATTCGAATTGAAGTTCACTGCAAGAGCGCCGGGCAAGATAATAATCGTGGGTGAACATTTTGTTGTACACGGCTCCTATGCGCTTGCAGCGGCTATTGATAGGGGTTCGACGGTTCAAGCCTCCCTCTCAGACAGCTCCGTGATCGTGTCACGGGATCTAGGGCTTACAGCAGAGCTCCCAATGAATGTTCCACGTCGCCTAACCCCTCTGGCTGAAACATTGAAGGCCACCCTGAATTATCTGGACGAAAAGAAAGGGGTGAAGCTAGAGATGAAGAGCAATATCCCGGTCTCTGCTGGTCTCGGCTCCTCCGCGGCAGGTTCCGTGGCTCTGGTAACGGCAGCTTCATCAGTACTTGGCCACACCTTGAAGGATGAAGAGATCGTTCAGCTGGCGATGGTATCTGAAAGGATTATACATGGCAACCCTTCAGGGATAGATCCTGCAGTATCCACATACGGTGGAGTTATGCTCTTCAAAAAGGGACTCCAGCCTAGCCCTATCAAGCTTCAATCACCAGCAGAGTTCATCGTAGCATTCAGCGGCGCAGGCCACAGTACATCAAAAATGATAAAGAGGTTCTCAAAAGCCCAGCACTCCCTCCCCTCAACCTTCAGCTCTCTGGTCCAATCATCTTCCACCCTTGCAGAGAACGCTGCGTCCGCCATTGCCAGTGGAGATCTGACTACACTTGCAGCCATTTTGAACTTCAACCAATGTGTTTTGTCGTCTCTCGGTGTCTCCTCAGTTGTGCTGGATAGCTTGGTTGAAGCTGCTTTAGATGCTGGTTGTATAGCTGCAAAGCTGACTGGTGGTGGAGGTGGAGGATGCGTGATAGCTCTGCCTGTGTCTGGAGAATCCGATGTGGCTCTTGAGAGGATGAGGCGGTCGACTGCAGACGCTTGGGTGGTGAAGGTTCCAAGGAGCGGAGTGAGGGTCTGGAGAGATGAAAGATGAGTCGAG
>JARPAQ010000141.1 GCA_029460375.1 Nitrososphaerota archaeon
CGTAGAGCTTTCAGGCTTGAAACACCGCTACTCCGAAATCGGAAACCCTAGCATTTTTATTCTGCTGAAGAGGCTTTAGAAGTTGATTATTCCCCTTTATATACCCTCTAGGAAATCGCTTATTATGCTAAAATAAGCCCATAACAAAGGAATAAACAGACGGGCTGTTCAATTACAGGTGTAAAATGGGTTTAGAGTATATATCCATACTAATTATAATCACTTAGAGCTAGGACTTCTTGGGGCGCTCTGCATATATCATATCTATTATGCTCTTGTCCTTATTACAGTGAGAGCATTCTCCAGATGGCTTGAAGACAAAGTCGCCCAACTCAAAGGGTCTCTTAGTCTTGAAGTTGCAGGAGGGGCAGACCTCGATGGTGAAGACCAGAAACTTCTTCTTACCAGAGGATTTTAAACTGGCTTTGCTCAACTTACTGGCCGACCCCAAATGAATTCCCTACACCTACTATGAGAACCTTGTCACCCTCTTTGGTCCTCTCATCTATAATTCGTTGAACTCTCTTTACTACACGGTCGGTGGTCTCCGCTATCTCCTTCCTCATAACAGATATCGCTTCTATGATTGACTGCTTTATCACGATAGCGTATAGAGGAATCCCGTGTTTGGTAGCGGTTTCTTCTATCTTGAATCTATCGACACCGATACCACCTATGGCTGCGCCTATACCTTCAGCTATCTCTCCTGTCTTCTCACCCTCAAGCTTCAACGCGGCGTCCACCATGATTATAGTGTTGACCTTTACACCCATATCTGACACCAGCTTCTCAACAGCCAACCCCGGCTGACCCACATTTCCTCCAGGCCCTTCAGCCTTGATAAGATATAGAGATCTTCCGTTGTACTCCGACTGGCTATACACCGTATCACGAGCTATAGGCTTCTTCTCATTCTCCAACATAAACTTGGCCGCAACTATAGCCCCTATCCCATCTCCAAGAGGCTGAGCCTGCTTGAAGGTATCAACTGCGCTGACAAGCGCCTCCGCCTCTTGAAGAATCATAGGCATGATCATCTGGAGCTGAGCCAAGACAAAGATACTGCTAGTCCTCTTCCCCATAATATAGAAGTGCCTTACTATCTTAAAGATAAGATTCATTATAGTAGTAGCTTCCAGCATGTTTTCAGCCGTGCTTATCTGCACTGCATCCGCTTTTGGGCCTAGTGCCTTTATCTCCTCTCTCATACGTTCATCTCTGATGAGCATAATGTGCTCTATCTTACTCATGACACCTGAAGGATCAGTCTCCACAGGCATTATGGTGAAATACTCTAGGAACTGATCTATTCTTTCAACAGGATCACTTTCGGGTTTCAACACATTCTTGACGTAGCTAACCGTCTCATTCCTCGTCCGCTCCTTCATGCCTTTAAGACGATTCAGAGATCTGGAGACTTCGTTCAACATCATCCATGACTGAATCTTCTGGCCATAGAAGAAGAAGAGAAGTATCGGTAGGTAGAATAAAATAGACCATAAGGGATTATCGAATATCCCTTCCCCTCCCGGAAAACCGAACAACGGTGAAATCATTGACATACTCTTCTACATCACAAGCGGTAATTACGATGATTTAGGTTTTGTGTTATGGCGGTATTTTTAACTACCGTTTTACATTTTTAAACGCTGTTCAAGTAAACCCATATAACACTATATATTGTCCTATCTGGTGAAGATCAGTATGATTAAGAATAGAAAGGCACAGATGATGTTATACACTATAATCCTCTGCACCCTACTCACACTCCCTATTCCACCATCAATATACGCTCAAGAGGACTCAACACAGGCAATCGAGCTCGAATTGAAAAAACCTCTCGACGGAGTGATATCCAAAGCCGGAGCATCAAACTGGTACAAGTTCAACGCTACCGCAGACTCGTCCTACGTCATAGAAGTATTCAACCAGAGTCTAACTATGACCGCATTCTTCACACTCTATTCTCCTGATGGAGGCATCCTTGGTTGGAGCTATTCAAAGATGCCCTACAACTTCACCGAATCAGGCACCTACCTCGTAGAAGTAGAGCACTCCGACTCAAAATACGGCGTAGGCACATACAGCATCCTCCTTAGACCTGCTCTACCCCCTTCCGTAGCTATCCACGTCTATGACCTCATCGACTCCCAACCTATCAAGAACGCAGTTGTCAGGATATACACCCCGGTCAGCTACACTCTAATCGAAGAAAACCTAACCGCAGCAGACGGTGACACAACCATACAACTCTCAGCTCGAGGGTACTACATAGTGACAGTAAACGCAGATGGCTACGACGACATTTTCGGTGTTACATCACTACTGGATGAAGGCCCGAATACTCGATGGGCCGCCTTAGCACGCACCGGATATACAGGTCTTGTCATATCATCAGCGCTTGTCAAAAACGTTGTGGCTCCTGGTGAAAGCAACATCATAGAAGTCTCAGTCTACAACTTGAACACTACCTACCCGATCACCCTGACGGACATCACCGTCATTTTACCATGGTTCGGCTTCTACGAAGGCCAGATACGAGGAGGACTTGTCGTAACAGACGGTATGCCCATTACAATCCCTCCGAATACCATCTGGACTGCATCAATACCGTTTACAGCACCTTCTGATGTAACGGCGTACGTAGGCGTGACTTCGGCAGTCTCCTACGTAGACTTCAATGCGCAGGCTCCAGCGTGGAGAATAACCTACGATGTGGTTGAAGGTGTAGGGCTGCAAGAGATCAAGACCTTGACGACGGCAGACATAATTCCAGAGCTACAAGAGTCACAAGGTTTCAGAACACCTCTAGTGGGCATCTCTCTGGTTCCTATCACAGATCCACTGGCAATCAAGAAGTTAGACGAGGTTTCGGTAGGCATTCAAGATATCTCATCCAATATGGAGAAGGTGACATTAACGTTGAATGAAGTTACATTCCGAGTGGGTGAAGTTAACGCCGAACTCGCGATAGTCTCATCAAGACTGAAGAGTATAATCTCAAGTCTGGATGATACGAATGAGAAGATGGACGAAGTCAACTCAAAGCTCAGCAGCTCAGACAACAAGCTAGCAAGCATCTCATCTGGATTGACAACCACCAACGACAAACTTAACGATGTTACAATACAGCTCGAAACTGTGAACAGAGAGATATCCAGCCTCTCATCTCACCAGCAGGAAACAAATTCGAAGCTAGACACCATCGACAAACAGCTCACCACGACACGAGATTACGCGGATAATCTCTTAACCGAGTTATTCGGAGACTTACGAACACTACTCTTAGCATTAATCGGAGTAACTATCATCATCGCAGCCGTAAACACCCTCTACCTTGCAAAGAACTTCGGACTGATGTCTAAATAGAGAAACAACAAGCCAAACCAGAAATTCAGTACAGCGTACCTCGGGTTTCTACCCAGCCGTTGGCATAAACCATCTCCCTGCACAGAATAAAATGAGAAGAGTCGCCGGCACCACCGCTTCACGAGGCCTCTCGGCCCTCACTAACACGGTAGCGACAACGAGTTTAACTTCCGGGTTCGGAATGGGACCGGGTGGAACCCCGTTGCTGTGGCCGGCTACTCCAGGGGAGGGATTTTACATATTGATTAACTTTATGGAGGTAAGACTTAAAACAGCTGGGTTAGGGCATGGTGATTCAATTTTAAGTGTGTACAGATTTGAAGGCTGTAATATTGGCTGGTGGTTTTGGAAAGCGGTTAAGACCTCTGACTGATAATAAGCCCAAGCCTCTGATCAGAGTTTCGGGCGTACCTATCCTTCTGTGGCAGTTGAACTGGCTGAGGAAGCATGGTGTGGATGAGGTTGTAATATGTGCAGGATACTTGAAAGAAAGGATCGTGAAATACGTTGGGAACGGAGATCGTTTTGGTGTGAAAGCAGAGTACGCTATGGAAGAATCTCCCCTTGGAACAGGGGGTGCACTGAAGAACGCGCAGAATCTGCTGGAAAGTGAAGAACGGTTCGTCATGCTGAACGGGGATATACTTACCAACCTTGATCCTCAAGACCTCTGCAACAGAGTCGCCAAAGGTGCTGAAGCGGCAATAGCTGTGGTTCCTCTACCGAGCCCATACGGCATAATCGATATAGATAATGATGATACCATCAGCGGTTTCAGAGAGAAACCTCGTCTCGAAGGGCACTGGATAAACGCTGGGATATACTGCCTCTCATCAGACATACTTGAAGATCTGCCTGAAAAAGGAAATATCGAGACCACAACTTTCCCTACGCTAGCGAAGAAGGGCGCCATAAAGGCTGTACGATACAGGGATGTCTTCTGGAGATCTATAGACTCACATAAGGATATAGAGGAAGCTGCACGGGAACTCAAACCCGAACTCGATATAGTTGCGAAGAAATATCACATAACACGGCGCAAGAACGATTCCTAACGCTCTCCAAGTTATATCCGTATCCTCATAGCTAGAGCATCTTCACCATCCGGGTAATACCTTCTGATAGTGGAGTATACCCTGAACCCGTGTCTTCCATAGAACTCTATTGCAGCCCTGTCGGTACCGCGAACTTGAAGCTCAACCAGATCAGTCTTCTTCTTGAGATCATCTAGAGCATACTGAAGCAGCAGTCTACCATGGCCCTTTCGCCTGAATTTCGGTAAGACGGCTAAGGAGACTATCCATCCTGTGTGTTGCTGGAGGATGAATATTATGTATCCACATATCTGTTCACCTTCCTCCGATAATATGAAGCCTTCAGGATGATTAGTCAAAAAGTATGAGAATGTATGCATATCATAAGGGTGACTGAAGGAGGATCTCTCAATCTTCTGAATATCAGGTAGATCCGAGGGTTCACAACGTCTGAGAACGATAAGCGCATTATTTCTTCGAGACATGAGGGTTACCTTGAATGTAGAACCTCCATGGAAGCTCGGTGGCCACTCTGATACCTATGCGGGTGGTCTGGACAACCTTGAATTCTTCAGGTTTAGCTGGTTGACATACAGTGAGCGGAGAAGAAGCGTCTGCGACATCACACCCATTATCTTCACGAGTTATCTGAAACGCCTCGGTAAGCTTCCCCGGCCCACTCGCCAGATCTATAAGGCGCTGTACACCACGATTCTTCTTCATAACTTCTATGCCTGTAAGCGGCTCTACAGCCCGTATAAGAACAGCAGCGGGTACTGAATCCTGCTCCGTAACGACGTTCAGGCAGTAGTGGTTTCCATATGTGAAGTAGACATACGCGACACCCGGCTTCCCAAACATAATTTCGTTCCGTTTGGTTCTTCCTCGGTAGGAGTGGCTGGCTGGGTCGTCGACTCCTCGATAAGCTTCCGCCTCGACTATTCTGCCTGTAAGGAGGCCTTGAGGGGTTCTTCTAACCAGTAGTCTGCCAAGTATGTCTTTGGCGACTGTTACGGTGTCTCGTTCGTAG
>JARPAQ010000018.1 GCA_029460375.1 Nitrososphaerota archaeon
CCGTCCAATCAGTAATGCGGGATAGCTACCATGTTCTTCGGCTGGTTGTTTTTCATCTGGTATATGTTCCCTTTTTACTGTATGCATGCTTAGGGTGACAAACCCGGATAGTTTTTCATCATAATAGAAAAGATGGGTTATACCTAGATTGTCTTTTTGATACAAGAGTGATTCTTTATTAAGGAAAGTATCTAACGGTTCTTCGCCACATGTAAAGCTTGAAATGTCTTTTTGATATTCGTTTGTCAAACACACTATCTCGATCTTGCTTTCATCTATCTGAGAAGGCAAGATCTATCATTTATACTTCAGTGTTTTTACAAGTCGAATTGCTTCTTTGGCTTCTTTGATATCTTGTTTTGTTGGTGGTTCTTTGGCTAATTTCTCTACTTGTTCCCACTGCTTTTTCGTCAAATCGGGAATCGTTCTAGGGAGCATTTTAATTTCGCCCAAGTATCCTATATGGGAAACAGAATATAAGTCTTATATAGATTCTATAAACACTGTAGGCACAATCACCCGCTAACTTGACAGAACCCAAAACTTGAGTCTTACAACAGTTTTAGGCTTCTGATATGAACCAGGATCTATTTCCTAACTCTTCTTTTCACTACTAACGCAAAGATAAAGACCATAGTGGTCAATATGGGAACTGTGACACAGCTCTGGAACATCCTCGATTATCTGATGAATCTTTGTGAAGCTGAAATTCATGAGCCTAGAACGTCATCTAATCAGCCTAAAGACGTAACTTCGAAAAAGGACGCTTATACCTCGAGTTTATCACCAGCGTCAGGCGCGTTGCTCTCCATCCCCAGCTCCTTCAGGTCCTGAGCGAACTTTATACATGACTCAGCCTCACCGTGTACAGTAAGAACCTTCGGACTTCCCTTGATCTTCTTGAAAATATCCAGCATAGTGCTCCTGCCGCTGTGCCCTGAAAAGTCGAACCTCCTCACCTCGGCCTTAACCTTCCGCGGTCTCCCGTTTATCAGAGTTATACCCTTTTCAAGCAACGTCCTACCCGGTGTTCCAGGAACCTGAAACGACACTATACATATCGCATTCTTAGAAGTCCTAGCAATCTCATTGGTGTAAAAGACCGACGCACCACCCACAAGCATACCTGCGGGTGAAATTATCACTGACGGCTGCTTCACAATACGTCTCCTCTCACCCCAACTCCTTATGATATCGAGATTCCCCAAACTCCTCCTAAAGAGATCAGCGTCCCGCAGATACTCTTGGTGCCTCATCAAAAGATCATTCGTCTTCAAAGCCATACCATCCATAGCCACCGGATAAGGAAAACCCTTATTCTTCAGCACACACGCCATCTCCTGCGCTCTCCCAACTGAGAAGGCAGGCACCAGAGCCACTCCCCCCTGCTCAACCACTTCTTTCAGATAAGCTACAAACTCTTCTTCGACATCTTCACGCGCCGGATGATCCGCAGTAGCATAAGTGCTCTCCGTTATAATCACATCAGGCTCATCCCAGTCTGTCAACGCACTTCGAAGAAGATTAGTGTCATCAGCGCTGAAGTCACCCGTGTACAGTACGCTCTGCTTACCATTATCTAGACGAACTATAGATGCACCAGGGATGTGACCTGCTTCTAAGAACTTCACTTTGAATTCACCTATCTGGGACTCTCCGTTTAAACTCACGCCGGTTGCTCTTCTCAACATATTCATAAGTTCTAGATACTCAAACGGGAGGTAGAACCCTGATATCTTGATGAAATCCTCTATCAGCAGTCTAGTTAGCTCTAATGTAAGATCTGTAGCGTGCAACTCAACACCATTGGAGAGAAAGAAGAGCGGAGTCGCCCCCGAATGATCCAGATGAGCATGAGTCAAAACTATACCGTCAACATCTTTGGGTTTAACATGAACCGGAAAAGCAGGTTCCCTACCTAAGAGCACCCCGAAATCTAGGAGTACCCGAGTTTTATCTCCCTTTAAAAGGAACGCTGATCTGCCTACCTGCTTGGCAGCACCTAAAACAGAAATTTCCATACGTAATTTTACATCCTTCTTTCTATTAACGACAACCTTTTTGAAGAGCCATTCTTAAAGCTTTGCAAGCGTGAACAATTTGGTTCTCAAAATAATTCCCGAATCCATCAGTTTTAAAGATTTATCTCTTATAACTGGTTTTCACGGCATAGGTGCGACCGGCTACTGGACAGTCAAATATCTCATTCAGAAGATGAAGGCTGAGCGGGTTGCGTTCGTAGATTCAGATATTATAGCCCCTATGACCTCGAATGAAGGTGGAAGATTGGTTACACCATACGAACTTTTTAGAAAAGAGAATCTCGTATTCTTCAATGTTGAAGCACCACCGTACAAAAGTGAAGATATGATCTTCTTCAAAGAGTTCTCGGACTTCGTTGCAGAAGCAGGCTTCAAAGAAGCTGCGCTGATAGGCGGCCTAGACTCTAGGCTGAAGATAGATAAGAGCACATTCAGACTCGTCAAGACATCAGCATATCAGCCGGAAAAAAAGCTTGCAGAAGCTCCTCTCTTGGAAGATGGCCAGATCATAGTCGGACCTGTCGCAATTATACTCAACCGGTTCGAAGCACTAGGCTTTCCAGCATACTCCATACTTTCATACGCTTCGGCTGACCGTGTAGATCCCAGAGCTGCAGCGGCTGTAATAAACATCTTATCTGAGCATTACGGTTTTGAAGTGGATCTGGCTCCATTACTTAAAGGCGCAGATGCCCTTGATTCTGAATTATCTGTGCGTAACGATCAGATTAAAAGGCAGGGCGAACATATCTACACCTAACATGGTTAACCCATCTTTTGCAGCTTTGAGGCCACCTTCTCTGAAGTCATTAACAGATCTTCTTCAGCCTCCACCATCCTGATAGATATCATCTTCCCCAATTCTGACGCTACACCTCTAGAGTATGCTCCGTCCACCAGCATAACTACCTCTGAAAACCTGTTCCGTTTAACCATCCTCTCTATATCATCTACAACTGCCTGACGTGAACCCGTATAGGCGTCTGGCTTAACGGCGCTTTCATACTGCGCCAAGGGATAGATGTCTGAAAGTTCGACCGGTATAGCTCCCAGCGGATGGGCTAGGAAGCATATCTGAACATCCTTCAGCTTTTCATCTAACGTTTTGCTGATCGCTGAGTATAGTTGAGATTTATAGAATGGTCTGACCTCTGTCTCCGGTAGGAGAAGCAAGGTCGGCTTCTTCAACTCGACGTCGTGAATCAGTCTCGTTCGGTAGCGCATAACCTCGGGTCTAACATAGTCAGGTGAACTCATAAAGAAGACAGCCTTCGACTTGAATAGTGGCACTCCGTCTTCAAGAAAATCAGAATACTCCTCTAGGCCATTAAAGGCCTCCCATAGTCGAGGGTGGCATCTAGCTTTGGCGCCCAGATGCTCCCAGAGCCTCCCTGCGCGTATTGCTTCTTTACTTTCTTTGACGGCTTTGAGAAGGATGTGGAGATTATGGATCGCTATGTTGATGCTTCGCTCAGACTTTTCTTGTTTCATAAGGTCTTGCGGTGAGTGTGAGGTGCAGACAGGGCAGACACAGTTAAGGTACGTTAGCTCCTTCAACCGGACGGTTCCAGAGTCTGTAAGGTACCGGTCTTCACGCGCATACAGCATATACGAAGCAGAGTCGAAGAGATCGCAGCCCAACGCAACAGCCAACGGTATGGTAAGAGGGTGGCCGGCACCGAATAGATGGAGAGGTTTTTCGATAGGGATATTCCTCTTGGCCGCCATAACCATTGCTGTGAGCAGTCTGAAGTTGTACGACTCCATAACTTCGGTCGGGCTCCCTAAAGCGTATATGTCAAAGTTCATCTTACCAGTCTCCTCAGCAGACTTCTCCACAAGGTCTAGGTGCGCTCCACCTTGAATCGGGCCCGTCCAGAGTACACTGCTCCTACTCTTAACTTCCAATGTCTTTTCAGCTGCCTTCAAGGTCTCACTCACAGTCTGCTCAGCGTAACGTCTACTCGCCTTCGAACCAGTCGGTTTATCCAGAACTACCGCTATATCAGAGCCGATCTCCTCTTGAAAAAGAGCCATAGATTCAACAGAAACATTAACATCACCGTACTCAAGTACCTGATAGCCTCCTGAATCGGTCATAACGACACCGTCAAACTCTATGGTGCGGTGAATCCCTTTCTTTCTGACATTTTCACCGCGATTCTTCAACGCCAAGTAGGCATTCGTCATAACCGCGTCGAAACCGAGTTTACGTATATGTTCAGGCGGCACCTCTTGCCTAGTTGGATGTACGACGGGCAGGAGAGCGGGGGTTTCAAGTATGCCGCTCTTTGTTTTGAGCCGCCCTATTCTTCCAGCTAAGTCTGTCGCTTTGACTTCGAACATTTAGGGTGCAACCGTTTCTTTAAGCTGAGCCTTTTATAAGCTAAGACTCACTTGTAGGATCCTCACTGTTTATAGGGGTGGAGCTTACTTCTCTTTGATGAATTCGTTGTAGACCGCTCTGACTCTGTCGGCTGCCAGTCCTCCACCTTCAACTACTCCGTGTTCGGTCACTTTGATCTTATCCATGACTATGATGGCGGCTATGTCTTCTCTCACTTTTATTAGGCCGGGGAATACCCTGTTCAGCCTCTCGGACAGAGCTTTGAGGTTGAAGGGTTGTTCTACAAGCCTTATCTCTTTGACAAAATTCCCGTTTATGACGACTTTGAAGACGTTTTCACCTGCACCGAATACGTCATCTAAGATTAGATCCAGCCGCTCATCTATCCCTCGCAGATTTCCTTGATACTTTCTACCTTCTGAAGTCTCGATTTCAACTCGCTTACCTACAATCGAAACCATCTCTTCACCAAATCTTCTGAATACTACTGAAGACAATTCTATACCACATCCCTTTCCACACCTCTCTCCCGACTATAGGTTAAAAAGTATGTCCCAAACATACGCCATCAATCTTCAAAAATAAACTCAGATATGGCTGTCTGACCGCTCTTCAAAGGTCTAGCATCAAATCCAATACTCTTAAGGTGCGACGCGAACTCTCCGGCGAAACCGTGAACCGTATAGACTTTATGCGGATTGCACCGTCTAACCATATCGACAAGATCGTTAAAGTCACAGTGGTCGCTTAAGGAGAATGCGTGATCCACATTCATCATGTACTTGTAGCGCGGGTTAACACTCCAACCTGAAAACGCGACAGTGACAGCTCCATACTTTTTCTTTAAGCTGGCCACAAATCTGCTACGCCCGCTGTTCATAGGTGTGATAAGTATCCATGGTTTCTTCTGAAGAAGCCCTTCCTCTTTGGCTGCAGTGTATGATTTCAGGTCGCTTCGTATATCTACACCGAGCTCTATGTGTGCCCTGTTCATAGTGAGGACAGATTTTTCAACGTATATTGGATCCCAGCTTGAAAAGAGGTATGAAAGTATCTGCGCCTTCCCTAACGCATAACCCATAAGCACGATAGGTATCCCTCTTGAGAAGAGATCGGATATGAGCTGGTTGACTTTCTCTAGGGTTTCTGCGACAGGTGGGAAGATATAGTCTCTCCTTCCGAAGGTGCTTTCAACAACAAGTGTGTTGCATTCTACAGGCCCACATCCCGCCATGAATGCCCGAGGTCTTACCGCAAAATCGCCTGTATAAAATAACTCCCGCCCAATCAGGAGTCCACGCGAACCTAGGATATGACCCGAGTCTATCAGTCGGAAATCTTCAGGCATCTCTTTAGCGAGCTTAAGGCTGTAACCCCGTTTCTCCGCAAGAAAGGCTGTCTCCTCGGATGCCAAAATATTTCCAGACGCGTCTGTTCCCTTCATATGGTCTATATGGGCGTGTGATATGAATTTGTAGTCCGCCTTTGATGTTCGAGCGGGGTCTAAGTCTACTCTTATGCCATTGTAATGAATGCTTATACCGTTCTGTGCAGTGACAATGATTCTACCAGTCAAAAAGATCTCCTAGGCATTAAACAGGGGCTATGAACCACACGATTATAAGATTTTGGAGCAAGTATCAGTATCTCCTTTTCTCCACTTGCCCTCTTTTTCCTTACAAAACTTAAATCCATCCATAGAATCGATCCTGCTGTTACGCCAATAAATGTGAGTTTATGATATGTCAGACACTGACAAACCCATGAATGGCAAAATCTGTATGGTGACAGGTGCCACCTCAGGCATAGGTGAGGTGACAGCTCAAG
>JARPAQ010000019.1 GCA_029460375.1 Nitrososphaerota archaeon
AGACTATCCGTTCCCACAGCCGAGCGGCACTACTCATGTCCCTCATAATGCTCCTCATAGGCTTCGGAATGGTACAGATGTATCCCTCCGTCAAAGAGATAAGCGGATTTCAAGAACTTCTTGCCGATCCTGCTTACAGGGCGCTGCTCGGGCCGATAATCCTAGATATGACTTCGCTGGAAGGCTATTTGACGGTAGAAGTCTTCCTCTTCCTCTGGATCTTTATAGCACCTTTCGTCCTACTTCTTAGCGCTAATGCAGTCGCGACCGAGATAGAAGACAAGACGATAGATATACTCCTATCCCACCCTGTGAAAAGGTACAGCTTGGTTCTCGGGAAGTTCCTGAGTATCCTGCTCTATCTAACTATCATCATGGCCGTAACTTGGCTCGGACTTATCTGGGGGATACAGTATATAGGAGAGTCGATAAATCAGGCGAGACTGTTCTACGCCATCCTAGGCGCATACTCACTCTTCATAGTTATGACCAGCTACTCCTTTTTCTTCTCCTGCATATACGATGACTCACGAAAGGCTCTCGCAGCATCCTTCGGTGTACTATTCGGCACATACTTCATAAACACACTGGCAAACATCGTCGAGGCACTCGAACCTCTAAAGTACTTCTCACCGTTCAACTACTACAACCCCGGCGAGATACTCTTTGAAGGCGTCTTCAACACACAAAACTTTCTTACACTCATTATCTTTTCAATCGCTACAATGCTAGTCTCAACCTACTGGTTCCAACGAAAAGACATCTACGTAACTTGAGTATTAAGTAACCTTGCTCTAACACAAGTGGAAACGACCTTAATTAAGATACGCCAAAAAGTTATTAGTGAACCTTTCAGACGTTCGGCTTGGAGACCCGCGAATAGGAGTGAAAGACGCTTGGCTATCCAAGAGTTAATGAAGGCAACCCTTGTAGTGCCACGTAGCGAGCTCCCAAAAGCAGTAACCGATCTCTCCGAATTTGATATGTTCCATGTAAGTGAAGAACATGGTTCACCGTCAGATCCTCACCTTGCCGACTTGGCTCTACGCTCCTACAAGCTCTTCATAGACTTGGATGAAATCCTTAGGGAACTGAATGTACATGGAGAGGCTGGTCTAATCCAGACCCTGATGAAGGGCCCCCAGAAGATAGAGACGAAGAAGTTTAGAGCGGAGGACTGGGCCGACTTTGTAACACAGCTAGAGGCAGACGCCAAACCGATGATAGAGGAGTTCAAGAGCATAGTATCTGAAAGAAGTACTCTTCAGAAGCAGATAGAGGAGAATCAGGCTCAGAACGAAGCCTTCGCCATGCTTTCACGACTATCTGTGGACCTAGATACTATGAGAAGCCTAAGACTGTTCCACCTCGTTTTCTCTGTCGTTTCCACAAAGGATCTGAAGGAAGTTGGGCGAAGCCTCCCCGACACTGTATTCGTTTCGACACCACTTACCCGCGACAAGAGCGCCGTGCTGATGGCGACACCAAGAGCAGAGGGTGAACGGGTCGAAAAGGTTCTTAGAAGCTTCGATATCAGGCCCTTCGAGATACTTGAGAATCTGCCTCAGAACCCGACGGAGGCGTATAAAGCTGTAAGCGGAGAACTGAAACGGCAGATCGACAGACTACAAGAGGTGAACGATCTGCTCAACACCACTTTGGATAAGCCGAGTCGAACGATGCTCTCCTTAAGGGAGGGCGCCAAGACGGCGAACGATGTACTTACAGGGATCAAGAAGGTGGGTGATCTCAAGAGGTTCGCGGTCGTCAAGGGATTCTTTCCAGCGGATCGTCGGGCGGAGTTTGAAGAGATGTTTGGCGGGTGGATTCTCTTCACTGAGGATGTTGAGCATGGTGGACACGAGAGTGAAGAAGAGGCTCCTTCGACACCTGTCATCATGAAGAACGTTCCTTTTATACGGGCGTTCGAGACCATTACGTTGAACCAAGGTCCGCCGAAGTACGGTGAATTGGATCCGACTCCGTTTATTACGTTTACATTCCCGATATTTTACGGAATCATGTTCGGGGACTTTGGGCACGGAGTCATACTCACCCTATTTGGGCTCCTTCTGTATCGCCGCGGAGATGGTTCTATGAGGCGGTGGGGGGTTATGCTGACTGTCGCGGGTCTGTCTGCGGCGGCTGTGGGGTTGATGATAGGTGAGATCTTCGGTTTCGCTATCGGGGAGATCATACCGGGTCTGGGGCATCCTCTGCTGGAGGTTGTGGAGCGTGCTCACGGTGTAACGAGCTTCAACTCAGAGGCGATTACCACGGTTCTTCAGGTATCTATCCTCATAGGTATCGCCCATCTTACGATAGGGTTTGGGCTAGCTGTATTCAAGGCATTCAAAGAGAAAGAGTACGTCGAGGTATACACGGATAAGCTGCCGACCTTCGTTATGTATGTATTCGGGATTGTCTTTGCACTGGCGTTCATAGGTGCAGGCACCAGCTTCTCAGGGCTGTTGGAGAAGCAGGATCCTATACCGTTGCTGGGGCTGCCTGTTGCTCAGGCTACGGCGATATCTCTCCCCATCATTCTTCTCTCGGTCGTGGCCTTGATAGCGGGGAAGCCGGTCGCGATACTTCTGAAGAAGGCCCCGAAGGACAGCATAGGTATGTCTCTCATGATGGGTATTGTTGAGTTCCTGATAAGAATAGTCGAGTTTTTAGCAAATACGGTGAGCTACGCAAGACTCGGGATACTCCTCTTGGTTCATGCCGCTCTGCTTATGGTCTTGAATAGAGTCGTATCGCTCCCGCTGGCGGTGGCCGTACCGATGCTGATAGTCTTTAACATATTGATTATGATGCTTGAGGGGCTGATAGTGTACATACAGGACCTTAGGCTTCATCTATATGAGTGGTTCACAAAGTTCTATGAAGGAACAGGCTTACTCTTCCGCAGAATGAAGCCCGAGCCTACATACTTCGAAATAGAGTGGGAGCAGAACCCCAATTCTGCATCTACTTCAGAAGAACAATCCTAGCCATTATATCCTTAAAATCTATGTGCTGCTCTACCCCGAAGGCTATGGCTGAAAGGTTCTTGACTTCAAGCTCACTCAGCTTAACGGCTCCGAGCGCTATGCTGATCTTATGAATATCCCATAAAAAGGGGTTCATCGCCCTTTGGTAGCCCAGAACTCTGAACGCATCTTCTAGACCCGATATAACAGATTCGGGAAGATCTGCCTGAGAGATTACCTTGCGATATGATGTCCGGCTCAGTATCTTTACAGCTTCAGCTACCGACTCGGCGTCGATCATATCCTTCAAACAACGTTCCGTAACATCAAAGAACGGTTCCACTAGTAGCCCCCTTATCTCGGACGGATCAAGGTTCCAGAGCCTTCCTCTAAGCACCGCCAACGTGTTATACGAATCAACGTCAACCGCAACTATATCCCTGACACGCGCATCATCTTTATGCTCCGAGGTGAAGGCGTTCAGCACTTTACCGTAGAAAGTCTTATCAATATAGATGTCAAATATCTGAAACTTACCAGAATCTTTGAAAATCTCTAAAGCGGATTCTGCCTCTCGGGCAAATTCACTACCCTTCAAGGCCTCAACGGTCTGATCAAGAGTTTCCGCTGAAAGAGCTCTTACAATCAGATCACGCCTTCCAACCAGCTCCTCCGCATACATATCTAGGTGTCTACCTATCTCTTCATCCG
Organism: Nitrososphaerota archaeon; assembly: GCA_029460375.1. Classification (GTDB taxonomy): domain Archaea; phylum Thermoproteota; class Nitrososphaeria; order Nitrososphaerales; family JACPRH01; genus JARPAQ01. The sequence goes on from JARPAQ010000019.1 coordinate 3,687, forward strand.
ACTTGTTTTGCGCCCTACCCTTCAGCAGAACCTTCAAGTTCCCAGCCATAAACTTCAGGTAGTATGAAGCGAGGAGGCTGGTCTTAGGAGTCACCTTCAGAACGGCTTGATGTATATGTACTAGACGCCTTCGGAAAGCCCGCTCTACATTATGGGCGGTGTATGGTGATTGCAGGTTGGAGACTACTTCAGCGTACTCCGTCCCCTTCAGCTTCACCAGCATTTCATCTAGGTTCTTAGACTCAGCTAGCCCTTCGAGGATCTGATAGGTAAGTATGTTCCCTCTGATTACGAATGACTTGACCATGCTGTATGTTTCGTCGGCGAAGCGGTGTTCAGGCTTCACCTTCTTCACCCAAAACTCTCTTCGAAACTAGGTCTAGTGCTTCCTGAAACCTTTCATCTATCTTCTTCTTCAACTCTTTGATGCTTTGCTCGCTCTTCGCCAGAATCTTTTCCGCTTCAGCCTCAGCCTCAGATCTGGTCTCATCCAGAGCCTTCTGCATACTTTCCGTAACTTCTTTTATGACCTGATCCCTTGCCTTTTCAGCAGCTTCTCTCGCCAACTCACGCAGCTCATGCTTCTTTTGTTCAATACCTACCTTTACCTCATCCAGATTCCCTTCTACATCCACGAGGATGTTCACCACCTTCTCTATCTGCGAGCTGCTATGTTCAGACAAGAACACTCACATCGCCTTAAAGGTAGATGTAATTAAATCCTTATGGGTTCAGGTTGAAAGGCTAAGTATAGCCTGCGCGAGGTCTCCGCCGCTCTCCTCCAGAGCTGCTTCGGCACGCTCCTTCGATACCCCCGCCTGCTGGGCTACTAAAAGAACGTCTTCTTCGGTAAACTTTGGTTTCTCTCGCTCAACCTCCTCTATGTCGCTACCCATAACTTGGAAGACCCGCATCCCTTTGGCGATTATCTCTGAAACACTAGCATCTTTGATTATCATATCTTTGCTGGAGGTTCGTATTATAACCTCTTCAACATCAGGTATCTGATTCATATCTACACCCATGCGTTCCATCATACGTCTAGTTCTTCTACTGTCGAAAGCCATCTAATCACCCGTTTACTCACGATAAGCTTGCACATTCAGCTCCCTTAAGCATTTACCTCTCCAGCCGTTCTCTTACCTATCGACTCTCTGACCTTTACAGCCATCCCTCTGTCGAACCCCCTCATCATCTTCGCAGATAACACAGCCTTCCCCACCGCAATAACCTTACCCGTCACATCAAGAATAACTACATCCGAAGCAGGTCTCACCCTATCTCCACAACTCACAACATGCCTCGCAAAGACCGATCTCCCTTCAGCAACAAACTTATCAGGCCCTTCTTCAACAACCACACAGTTCCCCTGAAACCCCCGATGCTTAACAAGGAGACCAGCGCCATAGACGGTAAGGGCGATGCTACCATTTGAACGTATAGTGGCAAGCAGCCTATCGTCAAGTGAAATCGTTTTAACCTTGCCTGTACGCTTTGAGAAAGAGAACTCAAGCCGTTCAAGAGGCAGAACGCTGCTTACACCCTTCCCGAAGATATAATCCAGACTTATAGCGAACTTCTCTCTGAAATCCAACTCGAACAGGAATAGCCCGTAAGAAGAAAAGATATTAATGTTACATCTATCGGATACCAGACCTATCTTGGCGGAAAGATGTGAAGTCTGCGGCAACCCCGTAAGAGGACCAGTAAACACGATTCAGTTAGACGGAGGCATATTTAGAGTATGCCCAACTTGCTCGAGGCTAGGAAAACCTGTAAAGATGCCGGGAGATCCTCGACCTCCACCACCCATAATATCAAGATCTCCACCGATTAACACCCAATATGAGGAGCAGAAGATGGAGCTTCGAAGAGACTTCAATACACTAATCAAGTCAGCAAGAGAGAAGATGGGGCTCTCTCAGGAAGAACTTGGACGAAAAATTAACGAGAAGCCCTCCTTGATAAAACATCTTGAAACAGGCACGTTGAAACCGAACGATGTACTCACCCGAAAAGTCGAACGTTTCCTAAAGATCCAACTCTTGATACCTGAAGAAGCTGAAGAATGACACAACAATCAGACAGCGCATCCTCACATCTGCAAAAGAAGACTGCCGTACTGATAACATATCCTGATCAATTTGTAATAAATGAGGCGGCGGGGCTCGCAGAAGCAGCTGGATACACCGTCTTGAAGACTCTATCCCAAAGATACCTATCGAGAGCAAAATATGGGCTCGGCGCAGGCAAGGCAGAGAATCTAAGAGCACTTCTGGATGAAGTAGATGCAAGCACAGTGATATTCGACGAGAAGCTAAGATCCACCCAGATATACAACCTAGCTGAGCTGACGAAACGCGAAATAATAGACCGCGAAAGACTGATACTTGAAATATTCTCCAGACGAGCGACTACCGCTGAAGCTAAACTTCAGGTAGGGTTAGCGGAACTCACATACGAACTGCCTAGAGCTAAAGAAAAGGTCAGGCTGGCAAAGATTAGTGAACAACCAGGCTTCTTCGGCTTAGGAAAATATGAAGTCGATATCTACGATAGAGCCATAAAGAGACGGATATCTACGGTAAAAAAGAAGCTAAGGGACGCCAGCAAGAGGAGGGAGCTCTACCGGATTCAGAGGCGCAGGCTCGATATACCAGTTGTTTCTCTAGCTGGATACACCGGCGTCGGGAAGACTACGCTATTCAACAGCCTAACAGGAGATTCGAAAGAAGTGGGATCCAGCCACTTCACAACTCTCACAACCTCCACTGGATCTGTCAAACTGAACGGTTTCAAGATACTCCTCTCCGACACAGTAGGATTCATAAGTAGACTTCCCGCATACATGATAGAAGCCTTCAAGTCGACCCTCGAAGAACTCACATACGCAAGCTTAGTTCTACTCCTAGTAGACGCTGCCCAACCTACAGAAGATCTCTCTAGACGCTACCGTAGCTGTGTTGAGGTTTTGACTGAACTGAGCGTTTCTCCTGCCCGGGTCTTCCTAGTTTTTAACAAAGCTGATCTAGTGGATGAAACTCAGCGGAAACTTAGAATGCCCGTATTAGGCGCCACTCCACAAAACTCAGCCTTCATTTCAGCAAAGACTGGTCTAGGTGTTGATGCCCTTTTGGAGAAGATAAGGGGAAGCATATTTGAGACTGTTGAAGCGGAGGTGTCGTTGAAACATACTGCAGTTGTATCTCTTTCAAATCGGATAGACTGGTTAAAGGATCACGGTGAGGTGCAGATAGATAAACACAGTGACGGTAGCTTAACCCTACATGTAAAGGCTAACACTTGGATTATAGATCGATTCTTGAAATCAGTCGAAGAAGTTGAGATGAAGCAGGATGAGTAGTGGAAAAGCCATTCACGTTCTAAGAATCGGGCATAGACTCGTCCGGGACGATCGATCAACGACCCACGTCTGCCTAGTGGCCAGGGCGTTCGGAGCGAAAAAGATCTACATATTCGACGGTGATCCCCAAGTCAAGAAGACTATAGAAGATGTGAATAAGCGATGGGGCGGAGAGTTTGAAGTTGGTATCGTCGATGATTGGCGACAGATCATAAAAGACTGGAAGCGCAGAGGCGGCATTATAGTTCACTTGACTATGTATGGTCTAAGACTGGACGATGTTATAGATGATGTGCGTAAATCCAGTGAGAATATTCTTCTGGTCGTAGGCGCCGAAAAGGTGCCTAAAGAACTGTACATTAAGAGCGATTTTAATATAGCGGTAGGAAGCCAGCCTCACTCAGAGGTCGCCGCCTTGGCAGTATTTCTCGATAGGTTTTTTAGGGGCGAAGAATTTAAACAAGTGTATAATCATACTCAATATAGAGTAATTCCAAGTCAGAAAGGCAAGCACGTTGAGAAGATAACATGAAGATAGAATATGAAGACTCATTTGTAAAAATATCGGGGGTACTAGGAGGCGAAGAGTACATACGAGTAGCACGGGCCCTGCTTAATAGTGAAAACGCTACTGATGAAGAGATAGCTAGCGCAACTGGTCTCAAAATAAACACTGTGAGAAAGACTCTGTACGATCTCTTCGGAAAATCACTTATCACAGGGGTAAGAGTTAGAGACCTGAAACGAGGCTGGTTCGTATACAGGTGGAGAGCACAGAGAGATCAAGTTGACGGGTTTATAGATAACCAGAAGAAGAAGGCGCTAGAACGGCTTACAAAACGACTTGATTATGAAGAAGCACATGAGTTCTACTCATGCGGAAAACCAGAATGCCAAAAATACACCTTCGAAGAATCTATAGAGATATTCTTCAAATGCCCCGACTGTGGAGAAACCCTAAATCTGATCGACAACAGTCACCTCAAAGAGGCCTTCAAATGGAAGGTCCGACAGATGCTAGAAGAGATGAAGAAGACCTAACAGGCAACTATCTTTTTACTCTTGAAACCAGCAATAAAGATTTAAGCGCCCTTACGGCGCACTCTATCTTGAGCAGCGAGGTGGGGAAGCCAGGTTATCCCGGCGGGCTCATAACTTCTCTTAAGTAGGGAGAAACCCGCAGAGCGGGTTCGTTTGGACTTGCGCGGAAATCGGTGGTTCAACACGGGACTTAAAACCCGGGGAAGTCCACCCCTCGCTACTCTCTGTTTATCTTCTTTTTCTGCTGGTCAGATATTTTTCGTATTTATGTAGGGATTCTTCTTGTGAGCCTTCTATTGATCGAGGTCTTATTCCTCTAACCTTCTTCGCTGCTTCTTCAGCTGAGATGCCGTGCTGCTTTATGAAGTAGCTGGCCAGTATGGTTCCTGTTCTGCCTTGCCCCGCTTCACAGTGAACGGCTACGGGTCTATTTTTAGTTACGTGGTCATTTATGAAGTCAACTGCTCGGTCGATCTGTTCCACCGAGGGTGGCATATGATCCTGTAGCGGTTCATGGAGGTATTTCACGCTCTCCTGCTTTATCCATCTGTCAGGTAGAGGGTCTTCGGTGAGGCTTATGATCACTTCTATGCCTTGGCTCTTCATCCACTGTAGGTCTCTTCTTGACATGGGGCGTCCGCTGCCTGCCAGTCTTCCTTTTATTACCCAGCCGAAATTCCAGGGTTTGTTCATCACTTTACTCCATATTCTCCTAAGCATTCGACTTACTCTGCTCAACCGGATTCACTATAACCTCTCTGGACTTCGTTTTTTAAACCTTAAGATGTGTGACGAGACCGGCTGGTTCGAACCATTTGTCGATAAGACCTGTTTTCATCTTCCCGATTAAGCGGTATCGCTGCTGAGGTTTGGTGAGGTGTCGTTGGGCTCGGGGTGGAGGTATGTAAAGCCCTCTGCCGATTATTCTCGGCTTCTCTACCTTCAGTTTTTCTGCTTTTCTATCCTCGAAGCCGCATGAGTCACAGCGGAAGCCTTGTCCTCGACCTTGAGAGGTCATCCTCTTTCCACATCTTCTACATACGGGGTTGGTTAATCTGATGTCGTCAGCGGTCTCAGTGATGCGGAGGTACTCTATATTCACTATCGCGCTATGCCTGCGAGTTCTTCTTCTGACGCTTCCACCTATCTCTACTCTGTCTCCCGGGATTAAGGATAGCACGGTCTTCCGGAAGCTGCCTGAAGGTTCATATGCTGCGCAGGCTGTTACACCTTCCTTGTTCTTCACTTGGATGTAGACGTGTCCCCCCTCTCCTACTTCAGGCGTCTTGGACACTATACCCTCGAAATGACCTGATCTGTACGCTTTAAGGCCGCCGAGATCAAGTTTTGGTTTTAGGTGTGCGCCTGTACCCTGATTGGTCTGGAATATCATGTAACCGCTTACAGTTTCACCTACCTTCAACATTCTGTACGCTCGGAGCACTGTTTCAGGATCTTCGCCTCTTACACCTAGCAGAACCGGATCAGGGCCCCGCGGTGTAATGAGTATCCTGCCAGTTTCTTCGTCGTAGCTGTTAAAGGTGTGAGGGTGTGTTTTACGACTCATCTCCATGACTGATACAGTATCTACAGAGCGTCCACAGCCCCAGTTCTCCTCAGACCTGAATGCTAAAAGCTCAAACGTCCTATCTTCGTCAAGCCGGCTTCCTATGGCTGCAAGAGCACCTATCAGTCCTCTCTGCCTACTCCATCCTTTGAACCTGATGTTGTGCTTCTTCATTAAGCGTATTGCGTCCTTTTTGCTCACAACTTCTGATAGGGCTTTGTCTGCGAACTCTGCGATGTTGTTGGGTGTCTGTTCGAGGGTTGATGTGACTACGCCTGGGTCTGCTGAGCTTTCTGTTTC
>JARPAQ010000142.1 GCA_029460375.1 Nitrososphaerota archaeon
GCTTCAAGAAACCCTTTGCATGAGGCTTCGGTATTCTTTTTACCTAGTTCTTCACCATAGGTCTTAGAGTAACTGTAGAGGACTGGTGGATATATCGTAGCCCTCTTCTTTAGTTTATCGAACAAGAAGTATTCAACTGGGATGATTATCTCTTGGGCGAATTCACCTAGAGACGACTCTATCTCATAAAGAGCCTCAACGATCACCCTGTGTTTTATTTTATATTCAACTTCATTAAAGAAGTCTTCACCGATTAGAGGCTCGTATATGTTGAGAAGTCTTCCTGCCACAAACTCTCCTAGGTACGCCTTATCCGCATCTCTGAGCAAGTCATCTTTATCGACTATAAGGGCTGACGCGTCCACTTCGCCTGTTATGTATCTGTACTTCACACGGGGGTTGTAGCCGTCAAGGACTACGATGATGTCGTAGTCGCTATCTTCGCTTGCGTACCCTGCTACTCTGGAGCCGTATGTGGCTACGCCTACTATCTTGTTCCCGGCAGATATTTCCGTCGCTATCTTGAGCAGAGATTTCTTCTCCGCTTCGCTTAGTTTTCCGTTTCTGCCGGCTTTACCTTGCATTCGCTGATGCCCTGATCTTTTCAAGTTCTTCGAGCTTATTTTTGAGTAGTGGGTCGAAGTTAGATCTCAAGATGGATACAATAGGTATCCTTACAACGTTGGCGTCGGGTGGAAGGTTTAAGGTTGGACGATCCTTTTCTATCCAGTTCTTCAGCGTCTTCTTATGTAGCCCCGCGTCATTAAGCCCGTCTGAAAACTTCTTTTCAAGGAGTTTTATCAATGCCCTGTCTTTAAAGAGCCATTTGGGATCATAAAGCCTCTCATAGTCGGCATATAACGCTTCATGAAGTGTACCCACTACTTCGTCGGATATTGTATCTAATGTGGTGAACTTTCTGATAAGTTCGACATAATGCATAAACTCGTGCGCCAAAACTGCGTGTATAGTTCCCTTCAACCCAAATGCCACCAGAGGAACGGAGAGCTGAACCCAGACCTGCACCCCCACAGGCCCCTTTATAGGCAAGGTTCTGGCGTATAAGACTCCCATCTGGCCTAACTCCACCTCGCTTGTAGATACCGGTAGCACCGGTTCAATGTAGTACGGTGGGTAGCTTAACCCCGAAGCCTTCTCGACCCTCGAAACACCTTCGTAAACATACTTGACCCTTCCCCTGATTCTTCTCACAATACTCTTAGGCAGAAGATCCGCGATTTCACGCGCGTCAAATTTGTACAGCGGGTTCAAACCGGTTCCCAACACCCTTATCTCCATGTACTTCTGTAAAAGATTTTTCTTCTAATCAGTCGAGTTCGGATAACTGGATATTTGACGTCTTGCCTATGAAGGTTTGGTCAAGGAGGTAGACCTCTGCGCTGTCCACTTTGACGCCGCCTGATTCAAGTATCGGGCTGATGTATTTGTTCTTAGAGGCTCTGTTTATCTTTGTTCCTCCCAACATAGGGTTGAATGCAGGTGCGACTACTATCTTTGGGTCGCCTATATCTGTATTGAACTGTTCACGGAACTTTGAAGGTGCATCGCTTTGGTATTTTATCTTTTTCCAGTGTAGGTAGGCCGCGGCTATCTTGGCTGGTTCCCACTGGGCTATCATCCACACGGGCTCGGTTTTTCTTAATCCTGATTCTTCTTTGAACTCTACTGTGAAGTGGTTGTGGCCCATGATGATGAGGTGTGAGTCCAGTGCAGTGGGGATGGGCCATGTGTGACCGTGTGTTATGAGTATCTTTTCCTTGTTCTGTATGGTTACCCCTCGGGTTGTATGCAATGTTACATTTCGAGGTAGGAGATGCTTCAGTCCTCCGTCGTGGTTTCCTGGCACCACCTCTATCTTGTCTTTCAGTGTAAGTAGCTTTTCGAAGAATTCGGGTACATCTTTCCATTCGTGTGGTAGTAGTTTGGCTGTTCCGTGCTTGATGTCTCCTGATAGTATTATTTTGTCTGGGTTGTGCTTTGAGATTATCTTCTCTATCTTTCTGTAGAGTTTGGGTGTTTGTGATGGTATCTTTACACCTTTGCTCGCCAAGCTCTTCTCGTACCCTATGTGTAGATCCGATATTAGGAGTATCTTTTCTGCCTCGGTTTGAAGAATCAATGCTGGTTCATTATCTACAAATCTGAACATGACTTGTTGAACCTACTCTATGAGCGGGAATATTTCGTTGGTTATGTATGTATTGAGGTCCGGAGGCTCTATTCTGCTGAACACTGTGACCACTGCGTTTCTGGTCACACCCACAACATACCCATACTTCCTTGATCTGACAACTGTATACCAGATCTTCCCGTGGGTCAGATAGTCGTTGTAGAGCGCTGTGTTACCAAGCTCTGACCCGTAGAGGGAGAGCTTCGATACATTCGGTATATCCACATCGTCAAAGAATATCACCTTCGTATCTTCAAAGTTATCTTCATGAAACTTCTTAAGAACCTCGGGCGTGATCCTCGCTTCAACTATACGTCCTGCGAGGATGAATAGAACCTTGCTCAACTCATTGACGATGCTGTTGGCTCGCTCCTTCTTCTCCACCACTGTCAGAAGAACTCTATCCTCTTTCTGAGTAAATATAAAGGATGCTTCCAAGGTCTTGGGAACAGGTGTCACTTTCCCTCTGTGCGGAATAAAGATGACCTGATCCCTAGCGAAGACTCCTTCAAGGGAATCGGCTTTGAGAGTTAGGTCTCTAACCTCGGTTAAAAGTGGAATGCTATACTCATCCTGTTCAAATTCCTCCTCCACTCTATAGTCTCTAAGCTTTATCGCTAGTGTCTCTAAATCTGTCTCTTCTCTTAGGAGAAAAATCTTGGCTGCTAGAACCATACCTCCTCACCCTAAGTTGGTCGGACGGAGGACTTGCATTTTCCACCGCCTAAAGACTGACAGCTGCATAGAGCACCCCTCTTGCCGAATCTATATAGGTATGCTACTCCTATCAGATGGTCAAGGCGCCAAGTTCCTAGGTAGGTATTGACATGGCCTCAGATATCTTTAGAGACAGGGTCGAGGCAGGTAGGAAGCTGGCTGAAAAGCTGATACGCTATAGTTCTAGCGGAGTAGTGGTGCTGGCTATACCGCGCGGTGGGGTTGTAGTTGGTTTCGAAGTTGCTAAAGCGCTGAATGCTTCTCTGAGCATAATTATTCCA
>JARPAQ010000143.1 GCA_029460375.1 Nitrososphaerota archaeon
AACAACGACTGGGACACTACTTACTCCATACTTCTATACCTGTTCACAAAACTTCCCGACGACATCCTTGACAGGTTCCGAGAACTCTACCGGCTCTTTCAGAAGGAAGGTGCGCCGAGCGAACCGTATGAACGAGTTTCAAAGGCCAAGAAACTATTCGCAGAGGCAGAGGGTGCTGATAAACTATCGGACAGCATCGGTCAAGATCTTCTCAAGCTGGCTGAAAAGGCTGACAGCAGAGGTCTCATCTCGATAGAGGAGGCTCTGCTAAATGATGACTTGGGGGAGGCGCAAAAAGGGTTCACTATGCTTATGTCTTATCCGGGGATAGTGGGTGTAAGTACCGTTATGACGGTCTTTGAAGAGTTCTTCTTAGGCTCGGATCTCTTCCTCCAAAAGTACGGCTTCAGATCCAGATTCGTAAAAGACTATCAGGGGCTTGTGGCTAGTGAAAGGTCTCTTGTGAACGAGGAAACGTTGACCCTTCTCGCCAAGGTGTTCGGCGGATCCAGCTTAGGGATAGTTTCAGGGAGATCCATCGTCACAGCAGAATTTACATTGAGAGACATCTTGAAACGTTTCAACACTGGGCTGACTGTCTTCGTGGAGGACGAGATAGCGGTCGCCATGAAAAAAGGTGATGCTGAACGTTTGAAAGAGATAGGTAAGCCAAACCCATATGCTCTGTTAAAGGCTGAAAAGAATGCTCCGCAATCCGGTAGGATTCTTTATGTGGGCGATTCTCGAGAAGATATTATTATGGTGAAGCGGGCTAATGATGTTACAGATAGGTTTATCGCCGCCGGTGTCTACGGGTGCACTCACAACCCTAGCGAGCTGATGGATATGTTTCTAGAAAACGGGGCCTATCTTATTACTGAGTCGGTGAATGATCTACCTGGACTCTTCGAGATGATACGGAGGGAGAAGATATGAGATCTGCCAAGACTAAACGTAAGACTCTTGAGACATCGGTCACAGTAGAAGCGAACCTCGAAGGCGAAGGACGAAGCGAAGTGGAGACCGGGATAAGGTACCTGGATCACATGATAACCACCCTTTCAAAGCATAGCTTGATCGACCTGAAGGTGAAGGCTACAGGCGACCTCCAACACCACATAGTTGAAGATGTAGCGATAGCCATAGGCGAAACGCTGTCAAAAGCCCTCGAAGACAGAGCGGGGATAGTCAGGTTCGGAAATGCAACAGTCCCGATGGACGACTCCTTAGCGTCAGTAAGCCTCGACCTCGTAAAACGACCTTACAGCATAATCAACCTCTTGATGGAGCGCGAAAGCGTCGAAGATATGGTGAAAGACGACATACAGCACTTCCTACAATCATTCGCCCAATCACTAGAAGCAACCGTCCACATACATGTAGAATACGGCGAAGACGACCACCACAAAGTAGAAGCAGCCTTCAAGGCCCTAGCATTGGCTCTCAGACAAGCCGTCAAAATAGACCCTGGAAGAAAGACTCCGCCCAGCGCGAAGGGTGTAATGTAGATGCCTAAGATAGGCATAGTGGACTACGGCGCAGGGAACCTCTTCAGCCTGAAATGCGGGTTGGAGCGAGGTGGAGCCGAAGCCCAGATAACAGAGGTCTTCTCTAGAAAGAATAGTCTAGACGGTGTGATTCTACCGGGGGTTGGGAATTTCGGGTCAGCGGTCAGAGCGTTGGAGAGTTATAGGGATGAGATCGTTGAGGCTGTCAAGGCTGGTCTACCGTTTCTGGGTATATGTCTAGGTGCTCAGCTGATCTTTGAGAGGAGTGAGGAGGATGAAGGGCGTGGACTTGCCTTTCTCGAAGGGGATGTTCTGAAGATACCTTCATCGGTCAAGGTGCCTCATATGGGGTGGAACAACCTTGAAATCGTCAGGAACGGCGATTTTCTTCAGGGTGTAGAAGAGGGTGCTTGGGTCTATTTTGTCCATTCGTACTACCCGAGGCTTGAGGATGAAACCGCGGTGGCTGCAACTGCTGACTATGGTGTGAAGTTTCCTGCTGTAGTTGAGAAGGGGAACATCTTCGGGACTCAGTTTCACCCTGAGAAGTCGGGTTCGGTGGGTTTAAGGATACTGAACAACTTCATAGAAGTCTGCAGACGGTGACTTACTTGAAGATAATCCCCTCTATAGATCTATACGGTGGTAAGGTTGTCCGTTTCGTGAAAGGGAACCCTGAGACTTCTCACGTGTACAGCGAAGACCCTGTGGAGACGGCTGAGAAGTGGAGCGGTCAGGGTGCACATGCGATACATGTGGTGGATCTCGACTCAGCGCTGGGAACAGGTGTGGACAACAGAGATTACATATTGAAGATAGCGGATGCTGTGGATATACCTGTACAGGTAGGTGGTGGAGTGAGGAGTTTCGGATACGCATCTTTACTCTTGAAGGAGGGTGTGGCGCGCCTCGTTATAGGCACTTTAGCGTTCAAGGATCCGCCAGCGTTAAAGAAGATGATTAAAGCTTTTGGAAAAGAAAAGGTGGTGGTGGCGTTGGACTATGTGGGTGAAGAGGTTTTCGTCAAGGGCTGGACAGTGCCCACAGGTATGTCTATACAGGATGCGATTTCAAGGTTTCAGAATCTCGGTGCTGACATCTTCTTGTTGACATCTGTAGAGCGAGACGGAACCTTAACTGGCCCCGACTACCAAACCTTACGGAAAGTCCTCCAGATTTTCAAGATCAAGATTCTGGCCAGCGGCGGCATAAGTAGCATACACGACCTTATACACCTCAGGGCGATTGGGGTGTATGCAGTTGTGATAGGTAAGGCTCTATACGAGGAGAAGTTCAGCCTCAAGTACGCCCTGTCTGAGACAAGGAGGCGGTAGACCTGACTCTTGCGAAGAGGATAGTCCCCTGCCTGGATGTAGATCACGGGAAGGTCGTGAAGGGTATTCATTTCCGTAACCTGAGGGAGGCAGGTCATCCTGCGACTTTGGCGAAACGGTATTGTGACGAAGGTGCTGATGAAGTTGTGTTTCTAGATATAACAGCGTCGCCTGAGAAGAGGAAGATACTTGAGAAGATGGTTCGCGAAGTGGCTCTGGTTTTGGATATACCGTTCACAGTAGGTGGAGGCATAAGTGGTTTAGATGACGGTCGGCTTGTTCTTCAGAACGGGGCTGACAAGGTGTCTGTGAACACCGCTGCAGTAAGTGACCCTATGCTTGTCAGTAGGCTTGCGGATAAGTTCGGGGGGCAGTGTGTAGTGGTTGCTATAGATGCTAAACGACGGTTCGATTCGCTTGAAGGCCGGGTAGTGGTGGAGGATGGAGAGGAGCGTTTCTGGTTCGAGGTCTATACGTACGGAGGCTCCAAGGCTACAGGTTTGGATGCTGTAGAATGGGCTAAGAAAGTCGATGAGTTGGGTGCAGGTGAGATTCTTCTAACTTCAATTGATAAGGATGGGACGCAGAGCGGATATGATTTACCGTTGACAAGGACTGTCTCTGAAAACGTCTCGGTTCCTGTGATAGCGAGTGGAGGTTGCGGAAACCTTGAACATATACTGGAGGTCTTTCAGAAGGGTGGAGCCGACGCGGCTCTGGCTGCTTCGATATTTCACTACAAAACATACTCCGTTGAAAAGGTGAAGAGGTATCTTGAAGAGAACGGGATCACGGTGAGACTTTGAAGGAACTAGATATCGAGTCTATGGACTTCAAGAAGGGTGGTGGCCTAGTGCCAGTAGTTGTTCAGGACTCTGAGACGCGGGATGTCCTTATGATGGCGTATGCTAACCGAGAGGCTCTTCAACAGACTGTGAAGACTGGTTATGCTCACTATTGGAGCCGTTCACGTAAAACGCTCTGGAAGAAGGGTGAAACATCGGGGCATCTTCAGAAGGTGAAGGAGATTCTTGTAGACTGCGATCAGGATACGTTGCTCTACATAGTGGATCAGACTGGTGTAGCTTGTCACACAGGTGAAAAGACCTGTTTTCACAACAGGCTAAAGTAGCTTTATTCCTGAACTTCTAGTGTTCCGTATCTTCCGACGTTGACTCTGATTTCTCCTCTGAAGCTGTTGGTGTAGCCGTTTTCGATCTTTATCTTGGCGCCTACCTTGACCATATCTATCTGGTCGTCCCAGAGGGAGACTTTTATCGAGCCTGTTTCATCATTGAGGACAGCGTCTGCTACTCGTGCCTCGCCGCCCATCCTTAGATTCACAGTCCTCGACTCGGATATCTCGGTTATCTCGCCTTCAACGTCTATTTTACGCATACCGTCTCTAAGATCACTAATCTTCAAAAGTTATGACCTCTCAACCCTACGTGTAAACCATCCAATATATAACTTATACAGTACCTACACTGAAGATGGCTCTTACATGGGAGGGGGGAGGACGCTACAGTGCATATCGACATCGGATATAGCCCAATGCTGCTCGTTGTTAAAAGAGATTTTCTAGAATTTATCAAGACGCATAAGCAAGTCCTTATAGAGAATAAGCCTGTGTCAGTGGGGAACGATTGGTCTAAGATTAAACAGTTCAACCCACCGCCTACATATACTCCTGAAACCAAGACTGTTTGGAGTTTTTACGACAGAGGAGACTGGTGTACGCATAAAGGAAATTATAGGGGGAATTGGTCGCCATATATCCCGCGAAATCTTATACTGAAATATACCGAGCCTGAAGATACGGTTCTCGACCAGATGGTGGGGAGCGGCACAACCCTAGTGGAGTGCAAACTACTGGGCAGAAACGGGATAGGTGTGGACATCAACCATGACGCTATCATGGTTACTCAAGATCGCCTAAACTTCCCTTCCAACACCCTAGATCTCCCAAAATCTAGGATTCAGACATATGTCGGTGATGCCAGAAGACTTGACAAATTACCCGATGAGAGCATAGACCTTATCACAACTCATCCGCCCTATGCATCTATTGTGAAATACTCCAAACAACAAATCGAAGGAGATATCTCCAGCCTAAAGCTCCCTAACTACATTGACAGTATGCGTGAGGTAGCGAAAGAAAGCTACAGGATCCTTAAACCGGGCAAGCATTGCGCTATCCTTATCGGTGACACTAGAAAACACCTTCACTTCATCCCCATATCCACGAGAGTGATGCTGGTCTTCCTTGAAGTAGGCTTCATATTGAGAGAAGACATCATCAAAGTACAGCATAAGACGACAACCGAGCTTGGAAGATGGCGAGCCAAGGTGTACCCATTCTATAAGATAGCGCATGAACACCTGTACATCTTCAGAAAACCAAGGGATGACGAACGAACCTCGATATTCAAGAACAGTATGAAATGGTAACTCTTACGGAAATCAATCTATTCTCGTAATAATGATTAATAATTATTCGTCAAATGATTCAAGGCATGCCCAGACGAAGGGAGCTCATTCAGCTAGCAGGGATAGACTGCTACACCTGTAAACGCCCCATAGAGAAGACCGTCGAGAAGATGGAGGGTGTAATACAGATACATATCCATCCCCTAACCGAGAAGGCCCTAGTGGTGTACGAAACAGAAAAAATAGACCTCCCAACCATAAAAGACGCCATACTCAAAACAGGACACAAAGTCATGGACATGCTCGACAAAATGCCTAAACGGTAACACCCGTCAACCAAGAATCATTAATTAATACCACAACAACCTTAACCTGCCAGCCGATGCTAACAACCACAACTCAGACAATAACAGCACTCCTCGCCTTCATCCTACCCCTCGCCGCAACAATAACACTCACACCCCTCCTCATAAAAACTCTAACAAAACGCCGCATACTTGTACAAGACTACCACAAACCGAACAGACCCCTAATCCCTAAACCCGGAGGCCCCGCCATAATCCTCTCACTCATCATAGGCGAACTCACAATATATCTGATGACAGAAAACCCCGTTACACTAGCACTGATACTTGTAACCGCTATCGCAGGAGCCATCGGAGTGATAGACGATATCCATCCGTTAAGCGGGGTGTTAAAACCAACTCTGCTGATAACCGCATCTCTCCCCATTCTACTTCTAGGTACATACAACTTCCACCCTGAATTCCCCCTCTTCGGAGGCGTTAGGCTGTCCATCATCTACCCACTTCTGGTACTTATAGCCATACCTGTAACCGCGAATACAGTAAACACTATCGATGTCTTGAACGGCGCTGTAAGCGGCTTCATAGCCATAGCCTCAGTACCCCTCATATTTGCATTAGTACTCAAAAGTGGCATCACTTCAGCTCTACCCGTACTACCTATACTTTCAGTTTCACTAGGCTTCTACATATTCCACAGATCCCCCTCAAAGATATTCCCAGGTGACTCCGGCAGCCTGAGTCTAGGCGCCCTCTACGGTGCTCTCGCCATCGTCGGCGGTGTAGAAGTAGTCGGTATCGTCGCGCTTCTACCCGCTATCCTGAATTCATTCTTCTTCCTTTCAAGCGTAAGACGTTTCATTGAACATAGGAAGGTCAAGGAGCGGCCGGTCAAAGTGCTTGGTGAAAACAGGTTAGCTGCTTCGCGGAGTGGCTCAGCGCCGATAACCCTTGTGAGGCTCATACTTGCAGACGGCCCCTTGACGGAAAAGAAGATAGTTCTTAACATATTCAAAATAACTGTCTTTTCAGCCGGTCTGGCTATCATTACAGCTGTTATGACTTGGGTGATATAGTTATGTCTTCACGCCTACTTCCCATTATCGTCTTGATCACCACGGTCTGGCTTCTAATCTTCGCCGGCTCATACACCATATTCCAGCTGATAGTGACCTTCCCAGATTTCTACCCGGGGCTCGAAGGAAGAATCGTGACATCAATCTTTAAAGTCGGTATATCGGGGCTTCTTGTCTTGTTCTGGCTGTATATTATGTGGACGCTGAGAAACTTCTACGTCAAACGTAGATTGCTTATCAAGCCTGCGGAAGAGTAGCCTACTTAGACTGCTTCTCCCAAGCATCTTTCTTCTTCTCGTATTCTGATCTGCTGTATGCCGGTCTAGCGGGTTGACCCATAACTACAGTTTCAGGAGGCACATCCTTCGTCACAACCGCGCCCATACAGACTACACCGTTCCTCCCGACGGTAAGACCACTTCCTATCACAGACTTGGCTCCGATAACCGCTCCGTCTTCTATCTTCACTCCTTCAAGCCTCTTACTGAGAGGATACTTGTCGTTTGTAAGCACTGCTGCAGGACCTATGAAGACATTTCTCCCGATAACGGATAACGGAGGTATGTAGACTAATCCAGCTATTCTGGTATTTTCGCCGATTATGGTCTTGTAGTCAACGTGGCTGAGCGAGCCTATGGAAACGTTATCACCTATCTCAGCATAATCTCCTACATAGACAAAATGCCATATCTTCACACCCCTACCCAGCTTGACACCCTTACCGATATGGTAGATCACTTCACTCTCCTCTTGACTCATAAATTCTACTTCTCTAGGATTTGCTATTTTAATTTATCACAGCCCTAGATGTCCAGGTAGATAGGCGAGCCTGATCTGCTTGAAACCAAGGCGGCTTCAGCTATCTTCGTAGTATTTACAGCATCTCGACCGGTAACCAGAGGCTGAACGTCCCTAACTATACACTCTACGAACCCCTCTAACTCTTTCTTCAACGGCTCCTGCCACACACGCCTCGGACTTTGAGAACCCTCACTATCATCTATAGTGATGTTCTGTGTTACAAAGTCTATCGTAGCGATCCCTTCAGTGCAGACAGTTATGAGCTGCCTAACCCTCTTCGGAGTCACCCAATTGGATGTTATGAACGCGTTCTTCTTATCGTCAAAGCCCAATATTATGGCGGCGAAGTCCTCGTTCTGACTCAAAACTTGACCAGCTCTTGCGAAGACTATCTTGGGCTCAGCTTCGAATATCCACCGCGCAGTATCTATATCGTGAACAGCGGTATCAGCGATTATCCCAACATCCTTTATCCTGGTGGGCCACTTATTCTCTCTATGAAACTCCAGCAGTAAAGGTTCACCAAGCTTCCCGCTCCTTAACATACTCTTCAGCTCTGTAACCGCGGGATTGAACCTCTCTATGTACCCAACTGTGAGCTTAACCTTCTGTTTTTCAGCCTGCTCGATAAGCTTCTCTCCCTCATTGGATGATACTGTCAGGGGCTTCTCTACAAAGGTATGTAGCCCCCGAGCTATAGTCTTCTCGGCTATCTCATAATGGGTCGATGTAGGTGTACATACCGCTACACCGTCTAGATCCTCTTTGCTCAGGAGTTCGTCGACAGTGGTATATCCCTTTACTCTATACTTCTCTTGAAAAGACTCTACCCTTGATTGATCTGCGTCACAGAACGCGGATAGGACCCCCAGCTCATACAGTACTCTAAGGTGGTTCTTCCCCCATCCGCCTACTCCTAT